>JACRDL010000103.1 GCA_016218625.1 Elusimicrobiota bacterium | reverse complement strand
TATCGCCGTCATCATAGTTTCTGTTAGTTTTTCAACAGAAACTATTTAGACAGGTTTTTCTATTAAATCAAGAAATGTTTTTATGGGGTCGGGATAAGATATTTTTTTATACGATTCAGACATTTTGGCGAGCGTTTCGGGATTATTTATTAATTGAAGGATTTGCCCTGACAGTTCTTTTTCCGAAATTTCTTTTTCTTCTATGACAACTGCACAGCCATTTATGGAAAGATAGTCGGCATTTGCCTTTTGATGGTTTTCCGTTGAATACGGGTAAGGAATTAAAATTGCAGGCATTTTTAATACGATTAACTCGGCAATTGTTGTTGCACCGGCACGACATACCACAAGCGAGGCATTTTTATAAGCCGTCTCAATGTTGTAAAGATATTTGTGGACCTCCGCCGTAAAACCATTGTTTTTATAAGCATTCTTCACAATTTCAAAATCATTTTCGCCGGTTATATGAATAAACCTTATTTTTTCTTTTATAGATAATAACTTAGCCAGCGAATTTATCAAAGCAATATTTATATTGTGTGCACCCTGACTTCCGCCGAAAATTAAAACCGTAAGTGGGAAGTGGGAAGTTGGAAGTGGTCTTGCTATATTTAGAATTTCTTGACGGACAGGATTGCCGGTAAAAACCACTTTTTTAGACGGAAAATATTTTTTTGAATCCTCAAAACTTATACATATCTTATTGGCGAATTTTGCCGAAAGTTTATTTGCAAGTCCAGGTATAAAATTCTGTTCATGAATTACTGACGGTATGTTCAAAAGCCGCGCACTAAAAATTGCAGGAAATGAAACATATCCGCCGAAACCTATTACAACACTTGGTTTTTCCTTCACCAAAATTTTTATTGACTGAATTATTGAGTAAAAAATTTTCACTAAAAAAATAAGCGTATTGAATGACAACGCCCGAGGATATCCGACGGATGATAGGACATAAAACCTGTAACCCTCTTTTGCAATTATTTCAGATTTCTTTCCGACAAAAAAAACATCCCACCCTTTTTTTTTAAGTGTAGCAGCCAATGCGACTCCGGGATATATATGCCCTCCCGTGGATGATACTGCAATAAGAATTTTTCTGTGTATTTTATTCATTTTTAAGTTGTTTGCCGATATTTAATAATATACCGACAGATGTTAAGATAACCAATATGGATGATCCGCCGAACGATATAAATGGAAGCGGAAGTCCCTTCGTAGGTATTACCCCCACACTTACCGACATATTGATGAGTGCCTGTAAAGTAATCATAACGGTTATTCCGAATGCGAGAAGTTGGCCGAACAGATTCTTTGCATTCACCGCAATTTTTATTCCGAATATGAACAACGCGAAAAACAGCGATAAAATAAGCATCGTCCCTATGAAACCGAATTCCTCCCCGATAATCGGAAATATAAAATCGGTATGCGGATCGGGTAAAAAAAGCATCTTCACTATTGATTTGCCTAATCCCGTACCGAATAATCCTCCTGAACCCATAGCAATAAGCGACTGAACAAGTTGGTAACCTGCGCCCTGCGGGTCTGCCCACGGATTAAGAAAAGTTGTTATTCTTTTTAGACGGTACGGCTCTTTTATTACGGCATAAATTACAACCGGAACAGCAGCAGCGGCCGCAAAAATAATATACAAATAATTCGCTCCGCCGACAAATAAAAGGAAAACTGTTATCATAAAAATGAGAAACGGCACTCCGAAATCCCGCTCTAAAAATATTAAAATCAATATAAAACCGACGACAAAAAAAGGTTTAAGGAGGCCGTCATTGAAATTTTTTATTTTGCTGGTTCGTCTGTCAATATACCAAGCAAGAAAAATAATGACAGTTATTTTCGCTATTTCAGAGGGTTGGAAACCTACCGGGCCGAATCTCAACCATCTTTTTGCCCCGCTGACAGTAGTTCCGAAAAGCAAAACTGAAATTAAAAGTAAAACGGTAAAAATCAGAAGCGGGACGACGAACTTTTTTAGTTTATTGTAATCAAATACAGAGAAAAAAAGCAATGAAAAAATTCCAAGCACAACCCATAATACCTGTTTCAAAAAAAATTTCGCCGGACTGCCATATCTGTAATCCGCCATACCGCCGCTTGCCGATAAAACCATAACAATGCCTATAGAAACCAAGGCAAGCACAATTATTAAAACCCAGTGATTGTAAAATTTCGGTTGTTTCATAAATTATTCACTACCTTCTTAAAAAACTTTCCCCTCTCTTCGTAGTTTTTAAACTGATCAAAAGATGCACACGCGGGCGATAACATAACAACATCACCGACGACGGCAATTTCTCTCGCTTTTTTAACCGCTGCTTCTACATTATCGAGCAAAATTATATCCGTTGCATCTTTCAGTTGGGTGAATATTTTTTTCTTCGCTTCGCCGATTGCAATAATTTTCTTTACATTATTTTTAATAAGCGGAATCAACGGCGTATACGGAGAACCTTTATCACGCCCGCCGAGAATTAAAATAATCGGTTGACTGAAAGATTTTATGGCAACTAATGTTGATGATACATTTGTGCCTTTTGAATCATTTATGTATTTTACCTCGTTAATTTCTCTTACGAATTCAAGACGATGTTCTACACCATTAAAATTCGACAGTGACCTTAAAATAGTTTTTTTGGAAAGACCGGCACAGGTTAGCATTTCAATTGAAGCAAGCGCATTTTCTATGTTATGCACGCCCGGAATTTTAAGATTTAACTCTTTTTTATTTTCTTTTGCAGAAAAAAATCTGATATTCGAACTGCACTTTTGGGAAAGTTTTAGGCATAATTCATCGTCTTTATTAAGTATGCAAAAGTCATTCTTTTTTTGGTTGGTAAATATCTTTGATTTTATATCCGCATAATTTTCCATCGTTTTGTGCCGATGTAAATGGTCGGGCGTAATATTCAAAACAGCAGATATATGCGGAGTGAAATTTTTCGTATATTCCAGTTGATAACTTGAAACCTCCATAACTATGTATGTTTGAGCGTCGGATTTTTCAATAAAATCGCAGACGGGTGCGCCTATGTTTCCGCAAACAATATTTTTGTAACCAGCATCGGAAAGTGCTTCGCCGACCATTGAAGTCGTAGTCGTCTTTCCGTTGGTGCCAGTTATGGCAATAATCATTTTGTATTTTGCAAAAAGGAAAAAAATCTCAATATCGGAAAGAATCTCAATGTCTTTTTTTTTTGCGGAAAGTAAAATTGGAATATCACCGGACACGCCTGGACTTGGTATGATTAAATCGCAGGATAATATTTTTTGAGAGTGATCGCCGAATTCAAGTTCAACTTTTTTTGATAAATTTTTTATTTGAATATCATTTTTCAGCTTTGTCTCACTTAAAAGAACATCAGCACCTTTTTTGGAAAAATAATTGGCACAGGAAATACCGGTTTTCGCGGCGCCCAAAACAGCAACTTTTTTCCAGTTTTTTTTCATTTTTTAACAACGATTCAAACGGATAGAAACGCAGATTCAGACAGATAAAAATCCGTTTATATCCGCGATTTTATCCGTTTGCGTCGTCTTTTTCTGAATCCGTGACGCCATCCGTTTTCATCCGTGTTTCTCATCCGTCTTCATCGCTTCACCTAATTTTCAGCGAACTCAAAGATAGAAGAGCAAGAATTATAGCAACAATCCAAAATCTTATTACGACTTTCTCTTCGGGAAGACCTGTAAGTTCGAAATGATGGTGAAGCGGCGCCATTTTGAAAATTCTTTTATGTCTTAGCCGATATGAACTAACTTGCAGCAGAACCGACAAAACCTCAACGACAAATATTCCGCCGACGACAATTAAAATCAGTTCCTGTTTTACAAGAATGCTGACAATTCCTATGCTGCCGCCTAAAAACAATGAGCCGGTATCACCCATAAAAACTTCCGCGGGATGGCAATTAAACCATAAAAAACCTAAGCCAGCACCTATCATCGCCGTCAAGAATATGCAAATTTCACCGGCGCCGGAAACGGGTATAACTTTCAAGTAACTGGCGAACTTCGCATTGCCGGACACATATGCAAATACCACATAAACAAGCCCTGAAAAAATAATTGAACCCACAGCCAAGCCGTCAAGCCCGTCGGTAAGATTTACTGCATTTGAAGATCCTATAACGATAAAATAGGAAAAAAATATATAAAAAATCCCGAGGTTCAAAAATGTTTCTTTCAAGTATGGAATATTAACGGATGTGATATATTTCGGATTAGGCGGATTATAAAAATTGACGGCGGCAATTATAAGTCCGAGAACTGAAATGTATATTATTTTTTTTGATGCGGACAATCCATAAGAATGTTTTTTTACAAGTTTAAGGTAATCATCCATAAAACCTAAAAATCCGAGATAAAGTGCAGAAAAAATTAAAATCCATATAAACCTGTTGTCAAACCGTGCCCATAAAAGCGTTGAAATGACAAGTGATACAAGAATTACCAATCCTCCCATTGTGGGCGTGCCGGATTTGGCAAAATGGGTCTGAGGACCGTCGCTCCGTATTATTTGTTCAATTTTCAATGCCTTTAATTTTTTTATGAGATACGGACCGAAAATAATGGAAATCAAAAGGGCAGTAAAAATAGCGCCGCCGGCGCGGAAAGTAATATACTGAAAAACATTCAGCGGCGAAAACTTTTCCGACAAATAATAGAGGTAATAAAACATAAAAAGACAGAGATTAGAGATTAGAGATTAGAGAATTAACAACATCCTCTAAGGCAATTTTTCTTGATGCCTTAAATAATACAGCGTCTCCATATTTGAGATTTTTTTTAAGATATTCCAAAAGTTTGTCTTTATTTTCAAACCAGACGCCGCCTGATTTATCCGTTATATGTTTCGCCAAATCACCGACTGTTAAGACACTGTCGGCATACTTATTTGTTTTTATAAACTCACCGATTTTTTTATGTTCAGCTATTTCAATGCCTCCCAATTCAAGCATATCTCCCAAAACAAGCACTTTTCTGTTATTATAAAATATTTTTGCAAAATTTTCAATCGCCATGCGCATTGATGTCGGATTGGCATTATAGGAATCATTCACAATAACAATTCCGTTTTTCAGATTTATCGTCTCCATTCTTAATGCCTGTGGAACAAAATTTCGAATGCCGGCCGCTATTTCATTAAAAGAATAACCCAGTGAAACCGCGGCGGCCGCACCGGCAAGTGCATTGTAGACATTAAACAATCCTACAACAGGCAACACAATTTTTTCTTTTCTTTTTTTATATCTAAGTGAAAAGGTTGTGTTTTCAGCTTTAAGTAAAATATCACAAGCCATAATATCGGCACTATTTTTCATACCGAATGTTATTTTTTTGCACTTTAAATTTTGGGCAAAAAAAGTTATAAATTCATCATCGTTATTTATGACGGCTATACCGTTAGAACCCAATGAATTAAAAAGTTCCGCCTTTTCTTTCAATATGTTTTTTAACGAGCCGAAATTGCCTATGTGTGCCGTCCCTATATTTGTAATAATGCCTACGGACGGCGAAGATATTTCGCAAAGACGGGCAATTTCGCCTCTATGATTTGTCCCCATTTCAAGAACACAATATCTGTGCTTTTTTTCCAACTGAAAAAGTGTCAAAGGAAGTCCTATGTGATTATTAAAATTTCCCTGACTGGATAAAACCGAACTTTTTTGTGACAATACGGATGTCAGAATATCTTTTGTGGTCGTCTTGCCGTTTGAACCGGTTATACCTATCACTTTTACATTAAATATATTTCTGTAATATTTTGCAAAATCTTGAAGTGCCTTTGTTGTATCTTTGACATAAATTATCGGCAATTTACGAATTAAAGATACTCGTTGTGACACAACAATAGCAGCAACACCTTTTGATATGGTATCATTTATAAAATTATGCCCGTCTAACTTTTCACCTTTTATCGCAAAAAAAATATCTCCTTTTCTAATTGTGCGGGAATCAATTGAAACACCCGTTACCCATATTTTTTTATTTATGGACAAATGTCCGTTTATCGTATCCGCAATTTTTGATATTTCAGTTTTTTCCATATTTTTCAGTCAGTATTTTTATCGCAACCTCTTTATCGTTGTAGGGAATTTTTTCGTTTTCTATAATCTGATAATTTTCATGACCTTTTCCCGCTATAAGAAGTATATCATCGGGTGAACAAAGTTCAACGGCTCTTTTTATCGCATCGGTTCTGTCCAATATAACCTCATAATTTTTGCATTTTACTCTCTGCAATCCGACCTCCACATCTAACGCTATCAGCTCCGGTTTTTCAGAACGAGGATTGTCCGATGTTATAATCGTATAGTCGGACATTCTACCTACAATTTCGCCCATTAAAGGTCTCTTTGAGCGGTCGCGGTCGCCGCCACAACCGAAAACGGTAATGATTTTTTTATGTTTTATCGTCCTTGCCGCCTGAATTAAATTACCGAGTGCATCAGGAGTATGGGCATAATCAATTATGACCGAAAACGGTTGCCCGCCGTGAACCGTTTCAAATCTTCCGGGAACCGTCTCAAATTTTTTAATTCCGTCCGCGAGTTTTTCTAAATCTATATTTTGCGAATACGCACAACCGATAGCGGCAAGTATGTTATAAATGTTGTGCCGACCTATGAGTTTTGTCTCTATCTTTATTTTTTTACCGGAAATTTCTACATTAAACATGGTCTTATTTTTAAACATTTCAATATCTGTCGCTTTTATATCGGCATCGGATTTTATACCATATGTTATTACTGTGCCTTTGGCAATTTTTGTCAATTCGCGGCCGGCAGAATCGTCAACATTTATTATGGAATATTTTTTTTCCTTTTCCGACTCACTTAAAAATTTTTCAAAAAGAAGGAATTTTGCTTTTTTATACCCATCCATTGTTTTATGATAATCCAGATGGTCCCGTGTAAGATTGGTAAAAATTGCTACATCTATCTCTAATCCAGAAATTCTGTTTTGAACAAGCCCGTGCGACGAAACCTCCATAACAACACCGTCGGCGCCCGCAGATTCCATTTTTGAAAGAAGTTCGTGTAAATCCAATGATTGGGGAGTCGTGTTGGGCGCAGAAATTGAAAGATTTCCGAAACGATAAAAAATTGTCCCTACAACGCCTAATTTTATTCCGGCATTTTCAAATATCTTTTCAATAATATATGTAATAGTTGTTTTACCGTTTGTACCGGTTACTGCAAAAACCTTCATTTTCTTAGACGGTTTATCGTAAAACCGCGAAGAAATTTTACCGAACATATCTGAAACATTATTCGTTGTAAGAAAAACTGTATTATCATATTTTACCCCAATAGAAGTATCGTAGCACGCCCTGTTAGAGATACCGTGTCGCGGTGCGACATCTCTAACAGGGCACGATGTGCCACTTCTAACGGGGTTTATAGTTTTGTCATCCGTAAGTATTGCAGCTGCACCGTGCGAAATCGCGTCTTTAATATAATTTTTCCCATCCTCTTTCAAACCGTGCAAAGCGACAAAAAGGTAATCCTTTGATACCTTACGCGAATCATATGCAACGCCTGATATTTCTTTATCCCCGGCACCGTGCAACTCTATGTCTAACTTATTTATTAATTCGGAAATTTTCATTTTAGCGCAAATTTGTTTTCCTGGCGGATATTCAGATATTCAAGAATGTTTGATGAAATGTTTCTGAAAATCGGCGTGGCAACCGAAGATGCCCAGTAATCTCCTTTCGGCTCGTCCACGATAACCAGTATCGTTACCTCGGGCTTTTTAGACGGAAAAAATCCCGCAAAAAGCGAAACATATTTTGAATCGGAATACCTTTTCAGATGCTTGTCGTATTTTTGGGCAGTGCCTGTTTTACCGGCAATCTTAATACCGTCAATTTTTGCCTGAACACCGGTACCGTATTCAACAACGGCTTCCAGCATTTTTCTGATACTGTCGGCGGTCGCAGGTGAAATTACCCTTCTTATTTTTACCGGTTCAAAAGTTTGGATATCCTTGTTGTTACAAAAAATGGATTTTATTATTTTCGGCTCCATCAAAACTCCGCCGTTGGCAACGGTTGAAAATGAATTTATGATTTGTAAAGCATTGGCGGATAATTCCTGCCCGAAAGAAATTATTTCACAGGAAACACCCGACCATTTGCTCGCAGGTTCTAAACGCCCTGATGTCTCTCCTGTGAGTTCTATTCCCGTATTCATTCCAAACCCGAAAGAACGGGCATACTGCCACAGATCCTGTTTTCCTATAATTCTGGCAAGTTTTGCAAAACCTATATTTGAAGAATAAGCAAACATATCTTGAAAAGATAACAAGCCGTATTTTTCATGGTCATGTATGGTTATATTTTTCGCCAATTTATAAGAACCGTTTTCACAGAAAAAATTTTTACTTAAAACTTCCGGATGTTTTTCCAAAGCAGCTGCGGCGGTTACAATCTTAAAAACACTTCCGGGCTCAAATGCATCGCCGAGAGATATGTTTTTGAGCATTTTTGGGTCAATTTTTTTATTCGGGTCATAAGACGGATATGATGCCATCGCAAGAATTTCGCCGGTATACGGATTTTGAATTATACAAGTCAGTGATTTGGCATTTGTAGTTTTATGTGCTTTTTTAAGAACCGCCTCGGCAATGTGCTGCAAACGGCTATCAATTGTCAGCACCACATACCTGTTTTCATCTTCCGAATCATTATCTAAAATTATCTCCCTCCCCTTGCCATCTTTCATAACAACATATTTTTTTGCCAGACCCGTAAGAAAATCATCAAATAGATACTCAACGCCGGACAACCCTTTATTGTCTGTTCCGACAACTCCGACCACATAATTTGCCAGCGAATTCTCAGGATAAAAACGTAGTTGCTCTTTTTCAAAATAAACGCCGGGGAAATTTTTTGATTTAATTTTCAGCACTTCATCCGGAAGCAATTTCCTTTTTATCAGCACTGAATTTTTATTCTGATTTAATTTTGAACGGATATCCGCGGGCGAGATGCCTGTACATTTTGAAAAAAGTTCTACATCCAAGCCATTTGCTTTTTTTGTCTCAATGTAGCATGACTCCGCCACCATACTTGTTGCAAGAGTCACCATATTTCTATCATAAATGTTTCCCCTTAATGTCTGAGTTTTTTTTATTCTTTTGGATTGTTTAGAAACCTCTTGGGCAAAAAAAGTATAATTAACGATTTGCACCCAAAACAAACGGGAACCAATAATGAAAAACATAAAAAAAATAAAAAGGCAAATAAAGATAATTTTATATCTGACCGTTCTCATTTTAATTCTTCCATTACCACAATATCGGACGGCTTGGGTGTTACCAACCCTAAACGCTTTTTGGCTACTTCCTCAAGATTATTCATCGCAGTTATGTCCATTATTTTCATCGTAAGATATTTATTTTCCTTGGCTAACGATAAAATTCTTCCGTTAATTTCGCTTATTTTGTAACCGAGTTTTCTAGATTCTATTCTCTGCCATGCATAAAAAGAACCGAAAATTATTATTATAATTGACCACTTAAAATACACACCGGAGCGTTTTACTTTATTTGCTCCGTGAACTCTGTGAATTCTCATATTTTCACCTTCTTAATCGCGGAGCGCCCAAAGGAAGTCCCTTTAGGGGCGAAGCAAGAAATTTCTGCAGGTTTTGAATTTGCGACTTATTCGTTCCAGGAGTAAATTCTTTGAGCGATTTACCCCGTTAGATAGAGAATCTTATCTAACGGGGCAAGCAAGGGAGCGACCAAAGAAATTTGCTTGTGAGCGACTTTCATATTTTTTCCACAACCCTTAACTGTGCGGACCTGGAGCGCGGATTTTCGGCAATTTCAAATGCTGAAGGAAAAATCGGTTTTTTTTCAACTAATTTTATAGAATTATTTTTTACCGCTTCTTTGAAAATATTTTTTAATAATCTGTGCTCGATTGAATGAAACGAAATAACGACTATTCTAGAACCGAAGGATGCCAGATTTATTGCAGACACAACTCCTTTTTTTATATTTTCCAGTTCATTGTTGACCGCAATTCTTAATGCCTGAAATGTTTTTGTGGCAAAATGAATCTTCCGCTTCTGATACCAATACGGCGTTGCACTTTTAATTATTTCAACGAGTTCTAATGTTTTTGATATTTTTTTTTTGACTCTGTAATTGATTACGGCTTTTGCTATTTTTACTGAAAATTGTTCGTCGGCAAAATCTGAAAATATTTGCGCTAATTTTCTTTCACTAAAAGTATTAATAATTTTTTCGGCTGTTACCGTGTTATTTCTATTATACCTCATATCAAGAGGCGCATCAAAATTAAAACTGAAACCTCTACTATAATCGTCAATTTGTAATGAAGAGAATCCGAAATCAAACAATATTCCACCAATCTTTTTAATATTGCATTCTTTTACAACTGTTGATAATTCCGCAAAGTTAGAGCATACAAATTTTGCATTTTTGTAAGAACTGAAATTTTCTATGAATAATTTTTCGGTTTCGCAATCCCAGTCCAGTGCCAAAAGTTTTCCTTTCGGCGACAGCTTTTTAATTATCCCGATTGAATGTCCGCCACCACCGAAAGTACAATCAATATATGTTCCGTTTTTTTTTATATTCAAATACTTAATTGCTTCGTCGGACATTACCGGAATATGTTCCATAACTTATTTTTGAGCGAGCGATGAAAACACAGGGTTTATACCCTTCATATTTCCAAAGAGCTTACATGTTTGAAAAATAATTTTTTGGCATTTTTGTTATATTTTTCCCATATAGATTTTGACCATATTTCTATTCTGCTTGAAACCCCTATTATTATAACATCGTTTTTTAATTTGGCATAATTTCTTAAATGATAGGGTATTAAAATCCTGCCCTGTGAATCCGGTTTTAACTCGGTAGCACCGGATAAAAAAACTCTTTTGAACGCACGCTCTTCGGATTTGTCGTTGAAAGGCAGGACATCAAGTTTATTCTCAAGTTTTCCCCATCTATCTTTGGGATAAGCATACAGGCATTCATCAAGTCCTATTGTAATTATGAAATGATTGTTTCGCCTGAATTTTGAAGGTATGAAAATTCTGCCTTTTGAGTCAATTGAGTATTCGTAGAGTCCAACAAACATAATTATCTATTCGCTCCACTCACCCCCGACTAAAGTCGGGGGCTACATTTAACCATAATTACTACTAATTCACCACTATTCACCACTTTGATATATTATAAAAAATTCATTATACTTTGTCAAGTATTTTTTTTATTTATTATTTTTTACAGATAAGGAAGTAAGCGTGACCTTTTGAGCAGGAACGCCAATGGCAAAGAATAAAAAGTTTTAACTGATACAGAAGGGGATTAGTAAGCCGGATTCTGTTTATCCCATTTTATCGAGATAACGGAATTATTTCTCTAGCCCCGAAATTACTTGCGGGGTCAAGCGGTCAACCTTAAAAATAGTGACGGGACGAACAATCCCGTTTCGTTCCTTTTAACCGGGACGAATCTTTTATTTTGGACCTTGCTCCGGGTGGGGTTTGCCCTGCCTCTGATATCACTATCAAAGCGGTGCGCTCTTACCGCGCCTTTTCACCTTTGCTATTCGCTTCGCTCACCCCCGAATAAATTCGGGGGCTACATTTTACTTTGCTTATAGCCGTATTTTTTCTGTGGCACTTTCCCTACCTCCCGATGTTACATCGGGAAGCGGTGGCCATTAGCCATCACCCTGTTCTGCGGAGTCCGGACTTTCCTCCCCCCGCCGGTTGGCGGAGAGCAATTCCTCAATCCCCTCCTGTTTCGCCTATATTTATCGCAATGTTTGCAAGTTTATCTGCCTCTTTATTATTTTCTCTCGGAATATGAGTAACTTCAACGCTTAGAAATTTTTTTTCTTTCTCTCTTATTTTTTTCAAATACTCTTTAAGATTTTTATCATTGGTTCTGTATTCTCCGAGATATTGTTTATAAACAAGTTCCGAATCAAGAAAAATTTTAATTTTATTGGCCCCGAACTTTTCCGCAACGCCTAATGCGATAAGAAACGCACTATACTCGGCTGTATTGTTTGTAGCAATTCCAATATATTTTTTTATATTTTTAACAACTTCACCTGAAATATCTTTAACAATTATTCCTATCCCGGATGGTCCCGGGTTACCGCGCGACGCACCGTCAATATGGATAATTAGTTCTTTCATTATTTCTGATACAAAATCCTCATACAATTATTGCAAGTTATCAAATCCTTGCCTTTTTTTAATTCGTCAATAATGTGAATCGGTAAATTCCTGTGACATCCGCCGCAGGCATTATCTTCTACCATTACTACGGCAGCACCATTTTTGTTTTTTCTTATATTTTCATACTTGTCGGCAATATTTTTCGGCAATTCCGCCAGTTTTGTTTTCCGTTCCGAAATTCGTTGCGAAACCAGTTCGCCCGATTTTTTTAAATCACTTTCAAATAACGCTTTTTTTTCAACAAATTCTGATTCTTTATTTTCGTATTCTTTTTGCAAATTTTTCATGTCCTTATATGTTTTTTCATCGGCTTCCATCAATACCAATAATTCATCTTCTATCTTTAATTTTTCGTTTTTCCCGTTTTCTATCTCTGTTAAAAGCGCTTTATATGCATCGTTGGTTTTAACCGCATTTAATTCCATATTGTGCTTTTTGATTTTTTCTTCTATTGACGCTATTTCTACTTCCTTTTCTTTTTTTAAGATATTGCTGTTTGTTATATCTTTTTTGGCGGATTCAATCTGTTCTTTTTCTTTTACAAGAGTTTCCCGTAAAAAGTTCATTTCACCGTTGATTTTCTCAATGTTATTATTTGCCTCATCTATTTTGGAATCAATGTCCTGCAATTCTATAAGTTTTATAAGTTGTTCGTTCATAATAAAATCGATTGAAACATTGAAAGATTAAAAGATTAAAATCTTTCTAATTTTTCTAATCTTTCCAATTTTTTAATCGCCGTTATTGGGCAATGCAGGGATTGAACCTGCGACCCCTCCCGTGTGAGGGGAGTGCTCTCCCGCTGAGCTAATTGCCCGGAACTCCTATTCTGGGACATAAGTCCCGTAAAAAACAATTTTTGCAGTCGGGTTTTTTCGCTCTACATTTTTTTCTTCCGTGTTCTATTAAAAGATTTGAAACAGCGAACCAATCTTCTTTGTCAAAAATTTTCATTAAATCCTGCTCTATTTTTTCGGGACCGTTATTTTTTGAAAGTCCCAAACGAAGTGATAAACGTTTTACATGCGTATCAACCGCGATACCGAATGTTTTTCCGAATGCGTTTCCTAACACGATATTCGCCGTTTTTCTTGCAACTCCGGGAAGTGTCAGTAATCTCTCCATAGTATCGGGAACTTTACCGTTGTATTTTCCGTCAATAATTTTGCAGGCGCTTATTATATTTTTTGACTTGTTGTGATAAAAACCGGCGGATTTTATTTCCTGTTCAAAAATTTTTATATCGGCGCCGGCATAATCGGATGCCTTTTTATATTTAGCAAAAAGAAATGGGGTAATTTTATTGACCCGTTCATCCGTGCATTGTGCGGAAAGAACTGTTGCAACCAGAATTTCCAGCGGATTTGAAAATGTCAATGCCGTTTTTTTTACATCGGGATAATATTTTTTCAACCGAAGTAAAATCTCGTTCGCTTTTACTTCCCACTTACCACTTACCACTTACCACTTCCTTATACTGGGCTCTGAGGGACTTGAACCCCCGACCCGCTGATTATGAGTCAGCTGCTCTGACCAACTGAGCTAAGAGCCCGTATTCCGTCTAACTACTTTTTTTCAACCACTTTTCCGTCAATAAAACCGCTTTTTTCTATGTGGTCAATTTGGGACATCTTAAAACCATTTGAGATAAAAAATGACCGTTTGTAAGGGCAAATTAAGGGCAACATTTTAACCTATAAAATAGCCACCTAATATGTTCCCCGTTATTTTTTTAGGGAAATTTTATAACCCTTTGCGTATTCAACTATGTTGATTTTTCCTTCGCGTGCCAACCATCCAATTCCCATGTAAAGAACGGTATTAGTAATGCCAAGTGCGGATTTAAGTTTCAGGGCTGTTACTTCGCCGTTTTTGTCAACATACTTCCAAATTTGTCCGGCAGTAATTCCGATTTCGTTCATCATAAAAACTATCTCCTGTACCTATAAAAAATGGTTTCGCAAAAGTTATTTTACAAAGTTATTTTTCTTTTGTCAAGATTTTTTTCGGCGGACCTATTATCACACTCTATTTTTTCCTGTAATCAGAGCAGTAGGGCATATACCTTTCTATCTGCCGGTATTTGCACTTTTTGTCCCGCTGACTGCATATAAGATTGAACCTGTATTTTTTCATTTCTTTTTTTCGCCGTATCTGATTAGCAAGTTAAATGCAGACAAGCAATAACATTCTTTGTGTTGAGTTTATTCCATATTTCTATTATTTCAGATGTTCTTTTTATAATCAATTTTATATTCTGGCTTTCAATATATTTTTTTGTCTCTTCGGGAATCTTCATACAACCAGAATAACCAGTGCCAACAATTATTGTCTCAGGTTTTCTTGAAAGCACATCTTTTAAGTCATCAATGCATAACGAATGCCCTTCTTTTCGCCACCAATTAGATTCTACTCTATCAGGGTAGATAATAACATCAGAAGTGTAAGTTTTAGAGTTAACAACTATTTCACCAAACTGATATTGTTCTATTTTCATATCTCACCAAAAAAATGATTTATGATTCACACGCTACCTTCATTTTTTTATCGTGCATACTGTATTGGTGAACCCCCTTGAGATTCAATAACTCGCGGATATTTAATATCACTATTTGCATTTTCAATTTCTTTTACAAACTCTACTTCAAATTGCCAGCAATCTCCATAATCGTATAAGAAAAGAAATTTTTGCTTTGGAACTAATTTCAGCGAATTAAGTTTTACTACGTCTGTTATTTTGGGTTTTGGTGTTACAGTTCCTCTTATTTCATCAAGAAAACTGTAGACATCATCATCAGCATCACTTCTTGAATCTGGATGTGCAATTTCACTATATTTATCCCACAGTTTGTTACTCATAAAAAAAGAATACAAATGGTCATAATCAAATTTAAAAGCATCCAGGATAGCATATGCTAAACTATGAAGTGTTTGGTCTGATTGAATTTCAACCTTCCGCCAAATTTTTTTACAATGTTTCAGTTTTATCTTGAAAACATATGTTTTCATAATCTTTCTTTGGTATCAATCCGCTTGAACCATCTGTGAACCCATTCGTTTGCAAATTTTCTGTTATCACAAAAGACAAACTGTATCTCCGGAAAACCTACAAATAAGTCGGCGAGTATATCTGCGATGTAAGTCGCACTGTAAAATTTTTGTTTCTTCGGATTGATGAAATCACTGTACGGCGACTCAAATACTACTACTTTATATTTCGCTTTGCTTAATTCCTGCAACGCCAATTTGAAAAAATCGTAAGTGCCTATCTCGTGTAGAAAATTATCAAGCGTTTTTCGCTCGGCAACTGCAGATATTTCACCGTTTTTAAGAAGTGCATAATCACCGGCAGAAAGATTTTTTCTTTTGATTTTTGCATCTCCAAATTTATACGGTCGTCTTTCACGGGTATCTATTATCCTGAAAAATGCGGGAAAACACAGTTTTTTGACATAATAAAATGTTGATTTCCCGACTTAAAAAATGTATAATAAACGCGATAAAAAACTCTCTGCACAACCTTCACTAATAGTGAAACTTCTGCAATATGGGAAAAGGGATACAAAAAATTCATTTTACCTTCGGAGAAGAGGGCTTAACATTTCTTGCTGGATTCCCAATTATTCATCAATTTGCAAAATCGTTGCATCTGAAACGATTTTATCAAACCTATCTTTGCCTTTCCCACCGCAACAATTATTTTCATTGGTCAGACCTGCTTTTATCCCATTTTTACTACACCATTGCCGGGATAGAGCGGCTGGATCATCTGACTTCAATGAAATACAACGGTCTGATTCCGGAGTTGACGGGTCTGCCAAAATTACCAGCAACCAGAGCGATGCGGGACTTCATTTTAAATATGACGCCGGAGGACCTGACTCAAATAGAAAGAGTGCACGACATTATCCGGCAAAAAATATTTCAGTATCCGCACACACTGACTTCGGCCACTCTGGATTTCGATTCCAGTGTTCTGACAGTTTACGGGAATCAGGAACTGGCAGAAGTTGGCTACAATCCTTTCAAGCATGGCAGAAAATCATATCATCCTGTATTCGGTTTCGAGAGCCATATCAGAGTAATTCTCAATGGCGCACTCCGTCCCGGAAAATCGAAAAACAAATCGGAAGTCATTCCATTTATGGAAACCGCTCTGGAAAAAATACCTTCCACTATTGCCAAATCCAGAATTCGTATCCGCTGCGATGCCGGTTTTTATTGCTGGCAGACTGTCAAATTCATAGACGGAAACGGTTACGGTTTTGTAATAGTCGCGCAAGTGACCGAACCGATAAAATTGCGATTGCCGGGTTTACGATATCGCGTTTTCAACCATCGTTACAAATTAGCAATAACAGAATTCCAATATCAACCGCACAACTGGAAAAAAGCATTTCGTTTTGTGGTGATGCGATATCAATTGCCGCCAGAACCGGAAACCAGCCAGCGAACATTGTTAAAAATAGACCGCTACGAATACCATGTATTTGTGACCAATCTGGATTTAGAACCGGAACATGTCTGGTATTTTTACAACGACCGTGCCGCAGTGGAAACCTACGGTATCAAAGAACTGAAAACGGATTTTTTTATGAGCAAAATTCCAACCAGAAAATTTCTGGCGAATCAGGTGCATTTAAAACTTTTGCTTCTGGATTACGATTTATTCCGCTGGTTCCAGATGTTGTGTTTACCGGAACAACTTCAATCAAAAACACTGAAATGGATACGCCGAAATATTTTAGTTGCACCGGGAAAATTTACTACGCCCGGCCACAAAAACATATTGAAATTTCAGAGAAATCATCCCAACGAAAAACTGTTAAAACAGATATTTCGCAATGCACAAAAAGTGAAGTCATTGCTAAAATAGGTCAATTTGCAAATGACCACTGCGGGCGCTCCGACGAGCTCACTGTAAAAAATGGCTCTTTCCCGCATTTTTCAGGATTATTATCTCAAGCGACTGGGCATCTTTGCTTTTTGGTATATATGCACCGGGCCTTCTTTCTTTCGCCGATGAATGCGTTATCCAGAATACCTGCTCGTAAAATTCACCAGGTCTTGTTTTATATTCTCCCTTCAAAAACAAAAACCAGCATCTGCGACGGGTTTTTCTATCAAGAACAATTGTGAGTTTTTTATCGTATCGCTGGGTTGATATGATATTACACTCTTCTATTGGTTTAATCTGTGGTAAATTATTTTCTTCACAATATCCATTCGGCAAACAAAATATCTTTTTACCGGGACCAGGCCATTTATCCTGAACCGATAGCACCAAAAATTTATCCTGTTCTTCCTCAATATAAAGTTTATACGGGAAATTTTTAACTGCGATGGGAAATAATAACCATCTGTTCATTAAAAATCATTATATCTTATGGAGAGTTGAAAATCAAGGAATATTTTTTGCTCTGCTTTCAACCGGCAAGGTTTTTAAGAGGTAGGTTATAACGGCAGGAAAAATTTTGAGTGTGTTAAAAATTAAAATTACTGATAGGAAAACTGGGAAATGTGAAGTATCTCCATTTTCCTTATATTCTCTATCAATGGCAGTTGCTTTCAAGTTGTCTGTTGAGTATGATAAATTGCTCAAGTGATTCTTGTAATATTTTTGAATCAGCGGATCTTAATCCCGTTTCAATTTCTTTGAAAGATTTTTCAGCATTACTTAAAATCTCTTCTTTTTTTGTTACTTCAGAATTTGTTTCAATAACTCTTGTTGAAAATCCGCTTAATTGTTTCATAGTAATTGATAACCCTAACATCGTACCTGTGATTATTCCAACGTTCTTAGATTGATGAGTTTTATCTGAATCAGCAGAAATAGCAATATACGAAGCCCCAATTGCTCCTAACATATCTGGCCAAAAATTTAAGTGCCATAGTATCTTTGATTTTGAATTATAATCATTTATTTTTTCATTGAGCAGTTCAGTACTTGTGCTTACTAAATTATTATACTCATCAACCATCTGAGCTGCTTTACCTTTATACGTATCAATATTATGTGATGTTGGTTTTCTTATAGAATATTGATGAGCACAACCTGTTAATTGCAATAAAAAAAGTAATATAAAAATATTCTTTTTCATGATTCCATCCTCCTTGTTTATAATATTTTACTTGTTGATTAACTTGACATAAATTGTTTCTCCCATAACTTTTCTATTGGGGTCATTAAAAGTATATGGTCCAGAAAAAATTTGTGTTTCACCGTTCCTCTTTTTATCTATCTCGCAAGTTACATTAAATTTAACATTCCCAATATTTTTTGCTGTCATATCTATTGTATTTAATCCTGGACTAAGTATAAGCGGAATAGTTTTGTTTTGTTGTGAACCATTAGAGAAAGAACAAAGTGGCTGTTTATTTAATGCCACTTCAAAAAAACCTGAGATATAATCTACCGATAAATATAATTCAACATCGCTTTCTACTTGTAATTCCATAATAATCCTCCTTTGTTTATTTCGTTCTTTTGCAAAAAAAGTTTTGAAAATGGGAATATGTGGGTTGAGGAATGCTTGACATTTTTCTTTTTTATTTTTCTACAACTTCCCAGTGCCCACCTCTAATGAATTAAAACTTATAATCAGAATTGTGAAAAAATTATACTTCTTTTTCACGAAAAACTCAAGGAATATTTTCGGCAGGTATTAAATTCTGCAATAGACAGTACCTTTTCAGTCAGGATAGGAAAAACCGGATGGGACGAGTCTGAGCATTGCTTGTTTTTCCCGTCACTCCGTCAACTTTATATATATCTTTATTTGTCCCCACTCTTTCTGAAGTTTAACACCATTTATCCTTGAGTTAAAAACCCTTTATATAAATCACCAAAGATTTGAATGCAATATCTATCAGTTAATCCTGCAATAAAATCGACCAAAGAAATTAAATTTATTGCTCTATTTTTAAAATCAGATATCTTTATATCCTTATTATACTTCATTTCTATTTTTTCTAATATTTGTTGGTCCCATAATTTTTTGACGTATTTCGTTCGATTTTTTATTTTATTTATATTATTTTCAATTAAATATTTGTCCTTATAATATTCAAAAAAGTGATCCAAATATTTTGTCGTTTCTTCAATTCCGTATTGTTTGCCGTCAATACTTATATTTTTTGGTTTATTATTTTCTGATAATAATTCATTGTATTCTTTAACAATTGGCCAAAAATGATTAAATGCAACGGAAATCATTGCATCCGCCATTGCATCCCTACCCACAAACCATGATTCTTCTCTAATTATTTTGCGAATTATGGTCTCAATAATATCTAAAAATATTGACCATTCTGTATTCAATTTTAACGCACACTCATTAGCTTTGTTTGATTCTGAATAATTATTATTGCTAACTACATTAGATATAATATTTTCTATACGATATTTTCTTCCATAACTTCTCTTTTTTTCATCAGAAATAAAAGATTCCACACCGGAATATATGGACGTTATATTTAGTCCTTTAATTTTGATTTCATCTATCATAGTTTTAATTTTATTCTTTAATTCACCTGCACCATTATTAGTATATTTTTCACCACCGATAAGATCCTCTATATCATGATTGATACTTGTTAATTGATCTGAAATCGCCACAACTTGTGCTTCATAAGTATCTGGAATATCCTCAATTGGAACACAAATTTTAAATTCTGAAACATGCTTCCTTATTCTTGATTCGTTAAAATACCCCTTCCAAGGATTCCAACTATGACATAGAACTCCATTAACACACTGGGGCGTAATATCTCCTATAAAATCTAAAATTCTTGCAGAATTAGAAGCATGATTAAAAAATAAATGTTCTTCTTCCTCGTCTATTTTCAAATTAAAATTACTCTTTAATACCCTACAGACTATTTCCCTGAGAGTTCTTTCCCCTTTATGTCCGAAAGGAGTATGTCCCAAATCATGAGCTAATCCAATAGATTGAACTAGATTTAAGTCTAGTTCCCATTTTTTATGATTCAAACCTTTAGCAATTGCCAATGCGTTATCAATAACTTCATGAGTATGTGTCATTCTTGAGCGAAAATGATCCCTTATCGGTTTAATAATAATTTGTGATTTTAAAGAAAGTCGTTTAAACGCATTTGTATAGATAATTGCACTAATATCATGCTCAAAAAATGTTCTATTGTCTGTGGGGGAATTCGCATCATACGGAACATTCCTTTTATCGTAATAATTGATGCTGTCTTTTTTTGTAGTATCGTTCATATAATTTCTCCCTGATATAATGTTGCCTGTCGCAAAATTATTTTCTTGTTGGCAAATCTGAAACTCTTATTTTTTTTTGCCCACCCTGTTAATTTTTTGTGACGACCAATATTAGTAATTTACTATGTTAAAGTAGAGTAGAATAGAATACTATTAAAATTTTATGCTAAACGATACCCTGTGGGTATTTCCCAAATCGCCGTAAGGGACAAATGCGTAGTCAGTAGAGAAATTTAATATACGGAGTCCCAATCCGCCACCAAGTCCTTTGAAGTCGGAGAGTTTTGAGATGTCTTCAGGATTGAGCGATTTCAGATAGCCGACTCGCAACGCTAATATATTTATCGGTGTGTATTCCGTGCCGAATGATACTTCCGTTTTGTTGTCTATTATCTTCCTCTTCACATCAAACGCTAATGTTATTGCTCTTTTGAGTGTGTAGCCAAAACCAACAGTTGCCGTTAGGGGCAGATTATAACCTTCGGATATAAATGTCATCTTCGGTCCGAGGTTCCGGAATGAAAACCCCAGTGTGAGATTTTTTATTGCTGTATTGTAAAGTGTTCCGATGTCAACCGCCACTCCGGTAGCGTGTTCCGTCTCTATCTTCTGCTGTATGAGTTTTAAGTTCGTCCCGAATTTTACTTTATCGTTGATGCTTTTTGCGTAAGAAATCGTTGTCGCCACATCATAAGCAGAAAATGAGTCCGTTTTGTTCCTGTCCTCGTCTCTGCCTTCGAGCTTCCCCTGCGATAAATATATCACGCTGAAACCTACCGTGCTGTTTCTTAACGGAAACGCACCTGCAAGAAAGTCGTGTTTTACATCAGATATCCACTCCGTATGCTGGGCCGTTATTTCGTTTCTGTTTAACTGCGATAATCCCGCAGGATTGTAACTGATTGCGTTTGCGTCGTCTGCCACTCCCACATATGCCCCGCCCATTGAGATTGCCCTTGCGGATGTGCCGATGTTCAAGAAACTTGCTCCGCTGTTTGAGGCAGACAAAAAGTTACCTACCAAAAACTGATAACACAAAATAAGAACAAACAAATATTTATTTTTCATTTTAACCTCTAAAATCATTCTATAGTAATAATTTCTACATTTTCTATACTATTTTCTTCCATTATATCTTTTGCAATTTCCTGTCCACTATATTTTTTTTCTTCTTCATCTTCAAAAACTGCGGGAACTACTAAGTAAAACTCACCTTCCGTCTTATTCGCCGTAAGAGAAAAAATAGCACATTGACTAATTGAATGCTTCGTTTCCATACTTTCAAAAGTTTCAACTTCGAAGATTATTGGATGTATTTGCTCGCTATCAACACTATTATAAAATATTGCATCCGGTCTATGCCTTATATCAGGTCCGGCAATAATCTCTGTGTTTCCAGCAATTATTTTTTTATTTTGCTCTAATTGATTCAGCAATTTTTCAAGTAGTTTATTGTGTTCGGGCGGATTTTCCAATGATGCCGATTTCTCAAACATTTCTTCCAAATCTCCAACGTATAATTCTGACTTACAACTTGGACATTTCACGTAATCATTGTTACCATTTTCATATTTTAAACTTTCCCAACAATTATAACATCTAAAATGTAATGCCATTTTTTCTCCGAATTGCAATTGCTATTTTATGATTGCCGCCTTCCCTGTCGCTTTTATGTCACCGTATCCTGATTTCTTCGCCCTAATCACGTAAATATACACTCCGCTGGCGATGTCGGATATGTCCCAGTTGTACTCATATGCATATTTGTTCCGTATTGTCTGCGGAGTCCCGTAAAGTTCCGTTGAATCCACTAACTCCGCTGCTATGTTGTATATCCGTATCTCCACTTTGTCGGCAACTCCGCACTCTATGTGCAGTGTGGGACACTTACCGCGTTTAGCCGGGTTCGGGAAACTGTATATCTCGCCTTTCACAAATGCCGGGTCTGCTTCAACTTTGCTGGACAATATTGCCTGAATTCTAACCGGTTTTGCAAACACCTTATACAGCGAGAAATGTTTTGCATTACAGGAAACTTGTTTTGAATCCTCGTCCATTTCTACAGTCGGCATCATCTTCCAGTTCTTTTCAACTTTGTCCCACGAACAAACATAATATACATAACTCTGTGATGATAACACAGTATCATATGGCAGTGTAATGACAACATTGTTGTTAAACTGCACCGATGACGGCTCAAATTCAAATCCGGCGCCGACCTCAACAAGTCCTTGTTCCTGTTTTGAATTATTCTTTGCAATCTCTTCCGAAGAATTTGTCTTGTCTTCCTCAATTATCTGGAATTCGGCATCTTCAGCCATTGTTCCGTTATGGATGGTCACCTGCGCACTCTTTTTATTGTAAATACCACCGCCGGTAGATGCGACCATCCTTATTGTCCGCGTTCTCTCATCGGTATCACCCTTTATTAAAACCTCGCCGTTCGTCCAAACCATATAAACATTTTCAGGATTATGCCTTTCATGATGCGATGGTTTACACAGGTGCTTTACCTGAACGGTTACCGGATACATCGTGTCTTCGGGCAGAGAAACGTTTGCTGGTATGTGTATGTTTATCTTCGTAGAGTTTGTATCGCCAGCTTTCACTTTTACCGTTTTGGGCATTGCGTAATATGTTGATGGAAGCGCGGTATTTAACGACAAATCAAAGAAGCAATCCTCGTCGTCAAAATTAGTGATAACGACATTTATTTCTTTATGCTGGCCGGGTTGTATAGTTATTTCCGTCGGGTCAAGCCGCGCCCAGAACGCAGGTGAACCCTCGCAGAATCCGGAATTCTGCGGATTGTAAGTGCCAATATGCACGACAAAATCGTTGTTATTGTTTTCGGTATCAAAACCGTTGCCTGATAAATAGTCAGCCCCGCCGGGTAACATTGACGATGCAGTTGAATTTACATTTGCTTTTCTTTCTATAGAATTACCGGTAGCCAGTGCGGTTGTAGATGAGACCCTTGTATTTTCAGTGCAGGTTGGAATATCGCCAGTGGAATCGTTCCCCCATGCGACTTTGTCAATTACAACATCAGACACGTTTGTTATCATCACACCGTCGGAACCGGTAATTCCTGCGGAATATTTTGCATCAGCAGAAACATTTCCAATTGTGTTTGTTGAAGCAAACAGGAAAAATCCGTGTGTAGGTATTGTTGAATTTATCCAAGTGATTGTTTTATTTTGTAAGGCATCGCTTGTGCCTGTCGTCATCTTTAATTTTATATTCCCCTGCACGGTAATTGGGTAAGTCGTCGGGTTGTATAGTTCCACATATTCAAGCGTAGAGCCGGTTGTTCCCACGCATATCTCGGATATTACAAGATAGTCGGCTATATTTGACGGTCTTGCGGTCGCTGATGAGCAGTTGGATACTGTTGAAATGTTTTGGGCATCATCCTGCGATTTCATTGCAAAATAATAAATTCCGCCGGGTGTTAAACCGGTAACTGCCATGCTCTGCTGAGTGCCGGAAACAAGCGGAGTCGGTTCTCCGATGATGTCAGTTGCAGATGACCAGTCGCCGGAATCTATTGAACCTGTTGTGCTGTATCTTACTATGTATGTTGAAGCAGTGCCCACGGTTCCGTCATCGCCAGGTGAAGTCCATGAGAGGTTTATCTCGCCCTGCTGGTATCCTCTCATCGCTTTAAGGTCAGTAATGCTGTTTGGTGCAAATATATCTTTTTGTGCAATAGCAAAAGCGGAATTTGAAAGTTCAGACCAGACATTGTAATCATTGGATGATTTAATCGCAAAATAATATGTCGTGTTTTCGGTCAATCCCGTAATGACAAATGACTGGTTTATACCTTTTGACTGTGGTGAGAGTTCATTCGTTATCTGTGTCGCGGATGTAAATATTTCGTCAGTTATCACAGCATAAGATGCATAACGAATATCATAAGAATTGGAGGCATCCGTTCCATCTTTCGGGTCTGGCGCCGACCAGGTCAGAGTAATCTCACCCGTATTCGGTCCTGATGAAGCAGAAAGATTTGTAATTGTTTCTGGTCTGAACACAACATTTACAATAGGTGAACCGCTTGTCAGTTCGCCGATGTTTGTCCCCCTATCATCCGCTTTAACGGTAAATGCTGCCGTGCCGCTTGACGGTTGCACAATCGCATTTTTGTATTCAATTGCGATAGAACCGCCCGAAAGCATATTGGCGACGGGAACGATTATTTCACGGCTGGAAACAGATAACGCCCAGCCGGATTCAATAGAGTAATTCGTCGTCACATAGCCCGCAGTATTTGAACTGGTCGTTTGCGGCTGCGTCCAGTTGTCCGGAATTATTATTACAACCATATGACCCGAATCGTCCAAATCGTTTGTTTCTGCCGTATATGTAATCGTTAATGATATGGTTGAACCGGCAACGACCGTTGAAGACGAAATGCTTGCTGTACCTCTGCCGGGTAAAGCAGTAGATGAGCCGTTGACTGTGCCAAGCGTGATTGTATTCCTGATAGACCATTCTGTCTTTGAAGGGCTTGTATCCGATGCACCTTCTGTTCTCGCCAGTGATTTTGTTGATGTCAATGCCCTTGAGTTTGGCGTATCAATCTGCACAATGCCTGAATGTTCTTTATTCCACTGACTCTGGTTGACAGCAGCATTTATCGCCGCAGAGAACTGCTCAAACTGGTTGCCGCTTTCTCCGGTGAAATTGACCGTATCCTGGTTTGCCCATGCAACAGCGTCAACGATAGTTCCAGATTGATACACACCGTTACTAAATGCAATACCGCCGGAATCACTCAAAAGCAGAACATTGTCCGTCTTTATCAAACCTGTCTGACCTCCGCTCTCGGTACTGTAGATGTGAACTATGTTATCGGAACCGATAATCGTTTCATCAGTTCCTTCCATGAGGTGCAGAATAATATATGTTCCTGAAGAAATCGGGTTCGCCCAGTCGCCTGTTGTCGGGAATGTTTCCACGAGCTCGCATCCCATCCAGTTAGCCAGTTCATAAAGTTTATACCCGCCGTAATTTCCGTATCTTGTAACATAAAATTCTATAGCGTCAGAACCCTCAGATGGCGGTCTTGCAGCAACAACCTCATTTATCCTTACAGGTGAACCCTCATAGTACAGATATGCGGATGGAGAATTGGAAAGATTAGAACTTAATCCTGCATCATCTACTGCTTTCATTGCAAAATAATATGTATTGTTTGCAGTAAGTCCTGTAATAGTCATCCACTGCTCTGTGCCTGAAACCGCTGGTGTCGGATCGCCGGTTACCTGCGAACTTGAATTAAAATCGTCTTCTGTTGTAATGGGTGAATTGAGCCGGTATCTGATGTCGTAAGATGTTGCCGTGCCGGATGCTTCGTTGTCACCCGTTGCCGTCCATAAAAGAACCGCCTCGCCAGAATAAGGACCTGCATACGACATTAAATCGGTTATTGCAGAAGGTGCTACTGTATCCTGCGGCATGCCTGCAACTTCATTTGAAGGCAAACTCCCAAAACCGCCGGTATCCAATGCCACTACCTGATAATAATATGTCGTCAGATTTACAAGCCCTGTATCAGTGTATGAAAGTTGCGTAGTGCTGGCTATCAGCGTTTTTGAAGAAATCGCCTCTGTAAATGTCGCCCTGTAGACCTTGTAACTATCAATAGGATAAGAACCTGGTTGGGAAGATGTCCAGGAAATCGTAACTGTGTTGTCACCTGTTGATGTAAGAGATAACTGAACCGATGTCGCTTCCAGAAGCGTTGTAAATGTATAGTCGCCTGATTGTGTTTCCTGATTGGCAGAATCCTTTGATTTGACAAAATAATGGTATGTCGTTCCGGGAGAAAGGTCGGTTAATGTCAGACAATGATTTGTAACAAGAGCGGCATCATATTTTGAAAATCCGTACGATGTGCTCGTGCCATATTCCACTCTGCTGTCAGCCGGCTCATTCGTTGTCCAGTTAATCGTTGCCTTTCTCGGTTCAATGTTTGTTGCCGAAACATTTGATATTGCCGGCGGATTATCAACATTAACCGTTACATATGTGCTACCCTGATGCCCGATTTTATCCCAGGCAATGAGATACAGGTCATACTGACCATCAGCATAACTTGTTGTATTCCATGCCCCTAAATATCCATTGGTTACAGAAACTGTGCTGGTATATACATCGCTGGTGTTTACCCTTAAAACATAATGGTCAAAGTACATATCCGCTGTTGTTCCTGATACAGTAACCAGTCCTTTTACAACCTGATTTGCTACAGGTGTGGAAATCACAATAACGGGCAGTGTATTGTCAAGATAAGCGGTCGTTCTATAATCTATATCATTACCTGCTTTATCATACACCTGCAGACGGAAACTTCTCGGGCCGTCATCAGATTGTGCGCTATTCCAATAAGTAAATGTTTTACTGTCTACGGGAATCTGGGACTGAATAAGCAAATTCCACGAAGACGGACTCGCACCTTTGCCCTGGGAAAGTTTGTAGTAACTGAAATTTGTATCTTTTGCTGTGCCCGCTATCCGGACATTACCTTGGATATAACTATTTGGTGCTGGTATAGAAATACTTGCAGTCGGTTGTGTATTGTCTATCGTGATATTTGTTTGTCTTTCCTCTTCAATATGACCCGACTTATCCTCGGCAACAATTTTTAGAGTATAAATACCGTCAGGGTGTTGTGTCGTATCCCAATAAAGTATGAGCCCGTCTTTGGAAATCGTCAACAGGGTATTATCCTGGATTTCTCTCAAACGAACAGGACCTACCCATAGAACATCTTTTACTTCCTGCCAGTTGTGGAACGGTCTTGACGAAATCAATATGTCGGTGATGACGGGTCCGACGCCGTAAATGGCAATGAGTTGGTTATATGTCGCCGTATTTATATCGGTCAAACCGGAAGTATATATTCTTGTCCAAGATGCGGGATTATTTCCCTGCCCGACTTCAATATAATATCTTTTGAGATTCGGGTCAACTATTACGCCTTTTATTTCAACCGTCTGTCTTATATACGAACCGCTCAAAGGATTTGAAATGTTCACTATCGGGAACGTATCGTCAACAGTTATAAGGTATGTTCGGATTTTTTCGGTATTGCCGACATTATCTTTTGAATAATACTTTACGGAATGCGTGCCTTCGGTTGTAAATTTTATCGGCGATGTATATAAACCCCAACTGCCGTTGTCAACGGACACCCATGTTTCTTTTGCACCCGAAAGCGTGTCCGATGAAGTAAACACAACGGACGAACCATATGTCCCGTAATTATTTACGCCGTCGTTGTAATAGTCACCGTAAACGGTAACCGTGGTCACCGGGGAAATAGTATCCACACAAACATTAAATGTTTTGTCTGTTTCCGTATTATTGACGACGTCTTTGCTCCTGTATGTTATCGTACGACTGCCGCCGGTCGTTAGCGTAATGCTTGTCGTGTAAGTTGTGAAATTGCCGGAATCAATTTTATACTCCGTTAATGAAATGCCCGCTGATACATCCGATACAACAGGGTCATATGCAGAAAGTCCGTATTTAGTCCAGGAAGACACATACTGGTTGTATAATGCAGGCACGGGACTGATATTTGTAACCGGCGCGGTATTGTCAATTTTTATGGTTACGGCAGAACTGTATACGTTCTCAACGCTGTCTTTCGCATCAAGTTTTATACTGTACGTCCCGTTTAGCGCGCCGGTATTCCATGTTCCCAGCAATCCGTTTACCGCGGGATTTGTAGAACTCAAAACGGTGCTCCACTCGTAAGGTGCGGAGCCGGTGCCGAATTTTATCGTATAACCGTTGAAATTAGCGTCGGTAGCAGTGCCGGAAATAGTTACAAAATGACCGTATATCTGATTGTATTGCGGCGAAGAAATCCCGGCAGATGGAAGTGTGTTGTCAACCTTTACATTGACCGAAACCGTATTCGCGGTAATCGCTCCCGAATTAACCGCATCTATTTTTATCGTGTACGTACCTGTTGCGACGTAATATCCGCTGCTGTTTTTCCCGTCCCATATTTCATTATGCGTTCCTGAAGATTTAAATACGTTGTCAAGCAGTGTTTTTACAAGCGTATCGCCGGAATCATAAACTTTTATTGCGACGCTTACATCCTGCGAGACCGAATAATAAATGGTGGTTGAGTCAAACAGTTCGTCGCCGTTCGGCGAGAATACAGACGGCGCAACTAAAACATTTGAAATTACCGGTTTTATCGTAACACTGTTAACCGATTTCGGCGTGCCGGATGAAACGCTTGAAGAAGCCCAGTTAGCCGAATCCTGTGTTGTACCAAGCGGATTTTTTCTTTCAAGCGAATTGTTGTTGGGTCCCGTTCCGTTTGAACCGCCCCAGGATGAAACATAGTCAACAGAATCAATTATGAAGCCGTTGTTATCCCTGACAAAGACCTGGTCACCTGTATTGGTAAGAGCAATGTTTCCCTGCGAATTTCCGCCGTATATCAGGTCGTAATTTCCGTTTGCCGCTTCATTGCTCCTTGCAAGGACAAGATATTGGTGAGCGGTAAGAACCGTTCCAGTAGAAAATGTATAAATACCCTCGTATGCACCGGTAGTCGTCGTAGTGTCTCCGACCGTCCAACTTGAAATATCTACAGATGTTTCACCGGCATTGTAAATTTCTATCCATTCCGTGCCCGGCTCTGCCGTAGACGGGTCATACATTATTTCGTTCACAATAATTTTTGCACTGCTGGGCGCGGGATTAACTGATACATAATAAATACTTAACGGTGCAAAGAGCGGATTACTTGAACTGTTGGATGAATTATCGGTTGCTTTGATGTAGTAATCCACGCCGGAAGTTGTCACGCTGTTTGACGGTATTGTTGCGGTATATGTATTGCTGGAAGCGGACATTGACGCCTGTAAGAACGTTCCTGAACCGGTTATTTTGTAATATAGCGTTGCCGATGAAATACCGTCAGTGTCTGTTATTTCCGCGGTTATCTCTATGTTTGTTCCGGCGGTTGAGACCGTAACCGGAATGTGAATAATATTCGGAACGGATATTGAATTGTTTTTGCCGGGATTGGGCGTCTGAATTATTGACCAATCGTTTTTGGAATCGATATCAACAGCGGTTGAGAACGACCTGCCTATTGACTGTTTTTCACTGCCGATTACCACCGCCGAGGACTGGTCGCTTTGACTGAACGTTCCTGTCCATTCGTTCCGACTAACAAGATAATTGGCATTGTCAACCTCGTCTGATGACATTGAACCGTCGTTGTTTGTCCATATCACAGCGTCCACGATTTTATTATCCTTCATCAAACATAACTGGTCATCGGCAGAAGAAAGCGGCGTATCCGGAATGTAAAGGTCAATATATCCATTGCCGTTTATATCACCGGTTGAATCCGTCTCATCAGTCCCGGCTTTCCAGTGTATTACTGCATACTCTCCTTGCGTAATTGTAATGGAAGATGTTGCTAATTGCGAATGCGTTCCTGTATTGAGGTTGGAAAGAATATATCCGGAAATATCTATTGTTCCTGTCGTGCAATATATTTCCACCCAGTCGTGATATGCATCCTGCGGATTGAGTTCGGTTATTATCAACTGCGGTTTTATGTTTACTGCAACCGTTGCGACTGCTTCTCCTTCTGCAAGATTTTTTACTTTAATCCGCAATGTGTAAGTTCCTTTAAGTCCGACTGTATCAAGTGTTCCGAGTGTACCGGAAATTACTGGGTTCGTGCTTGTAGTAATTGTTGTCCACGCGGACGGCGTTGAACCTTTTCCGTATTCTAGAACATATTCCTTGAAGTTATTCGCAGTTGCGATGCCGATGATATTTATTGTTCCGAATATTTCCTGATTTTCAGACGGTGAAATTATTGATGCCGTGGGTGTAGAGTTGTCTACATTTACGGAAATAGTTGTTTGACTTAATAAAGATATTTTATCAAATGCCGTGAGTTTCAGTGTATAGACGCTATCGGGAAGTTGCAAAGTATCCCATAAAGCAAGTGTGCCGTTTGTAACAGTAATCGTTGACTCCGCTATCAAAGTAAAGTTGGTTGTAGAAGAATACTCCACCTTGTATGAGGAGAAATTGACATCGTAAGCAGTGCCTCTTATTTCTACCGTCTGCCTGATATATGAATTTGCAACAAGCGACGAAATATCTACCGTCGGCACAGTATTATCAACCGAAACAACAGTATTGGTTTCGGTAATAACGTCCACCGTGTTTTTCGCTTTCAATTTTACGGTATAAAGCCCATCCGAGACGGCAAACGTATCCCATTGTGTAAGCGAACCGCTTTCAACGGGATTTGTTGAGGTCGTAATATTTGTCCAGGATGCCGGTTCCGTTCCCTGCCCGTATTCAATCTCATACTGACTGAAATGCAGTCCTGCGGCAGTACCTGTTATTGTAATGGTTCCCGTGGCAAGCGAATATTTTTCAGGCAACGTGAGTGATACAAGGCAAGGCAGTTTTCCGACAACAAGAGATACCGTAGAAGAAACCACCGATTCGTTGCCCAGTTTGTCAACCGCAGAAACCTGCCAGCCGTATTCTTTTGGTGAAAGTCCCGAATCCGTGTAAGTCGTCAAAGTAACGATGTATGTACTGATTTTTACGCCGGCCCTGTAAATGTTGTAGCCGGCAAGGTCGGACTCCGTATTCGCCGTCCAGGTGAGTTCTACATCCGTATCGTTTATCGCCAGAGCCGTAACTCCCTGCGGCGCGGCCGGCGGTATAGTATCAACGTATACTGTGAATGATTTCGCCGGCTCGGTATTGTCAACTCTGTCAACGGAATAATATGAAATTAAATGCTCGCCGGAAACCAGATTCAGCATAACGGAATTTTCCGTTAAAGGATTCCAAGAACCGTTATCTATTTTGTAGTTCGTTATGTACACTCCGGAAGCGGCATCGGTTGATAAAAATACATATCTTGTCTGCGGGCCGACATATGTTTTTCCGTCTTCAATCATTGAAAAATCAAGTATATCTACGGTCGTTCCCGGCGGTGTCGTGTCTATAGTTACGGAATACGATTTTTCAGCCGACCAGTTGCCGACTTTGTCGGCTGATTTATACCGTAAGTTATGCAAACCCTCGGATATAAATGTAACGGGCGTTGAATATGCCCTGTAACCGTTGTCATCGGGATTGTATTCTACGCGGTCAAACGCAATGTTGTCAGCGCCGGAGAAAGAGAACTGCGTATCGGGCAGGGCGAAGTTTATACTCTGCGAATTCGTATAACTTTTGCCTGATACGGCAATTGATACCGACGGCGGAACAGTATCCACAAAGATACCGTAGGATTTTATCTCGGTTGCGTTTCCGATATTGTCGGAAGCGCGATAGTATATGACATGGTCGCCTGCAATATTTACAGTGAATGTATTTTGATAAACGGTATATGAGCCCGTATCTATTTTGCATTCAATACTATTAACACCGGAACCGGTGTCGGTCCCCGTAATACTGAACTTCATATTTCCGGATACATAATTTTTTCCGTTTGCAATATATGGCGAACCGTCCGGAAGAAGTGCGATTGCCGGCGGCGTTTTGTCAACTGATATTGTCGTTGATGACTCCGTGATGTTGCCGACATTGTCAGATGTTCTGTAGCGGACGGTATGGTCGCCTTCCGTCGGGAATATATTGAGTTGTTTCTGGTATACCGGAAGCGAGGTTATCATCAACCAGCCGCTGGTATCTATTCCGTATTCTGCATATTCTATGCCGGTATTAACCATTGTCGCTGAATCTTCTGCAGTTAAAAGATAAAGAGTTGAAGACGACGTGTAGACCTTATTGCCTGTTGAATATTGCGGACCTGAAAAACCCAACAAGACAGACGGCTTCCCGATATCAACGTAAATCTCAAAAATTGACTCATCTTCGTTGATGCCGTTCACGATACCGTAGAATGCAATTGTATGCAGTCCTTCGGTTGCTAATGAAATTGCATCTGTATATACAACATAACCCGAACTGTCAACGTTCACCATAAAGGATGTCGTATTCAAAGATCTTAAACTGTATGTAACCGTTGCCGATGCATAATTGACACCGTTTGAAATATATAAATCTACACTCGGCGTGATTTTTGCCGACGGCGGTGTTGAGTCAATGACAATTTCAAATACTTTTGTTGATTCGGAATTATTCAGATGGTCAACCGCATAATAATATACGTTATGGAATCCGGCGGTAGAAATCATAAACGGTTCCGTATATTCTGTAAACGACGAGGAATCTATAGCGTAATAAATATTTGAGACGCCGCAGCCGATATCCGAAGCCGTAAGCGTGATTGAAGAACTATCCGACATAAACAGGTTCACACCGTTATCAAACGGCTGTTCCGACGTCGTAAGTGTCGTTGCGGGGGCCGTACCATCAAGATAGAAGTTCTTCTGTATTTCCGTTTCCTTGTTAAGAAGATTGTCCGTGCTGTAATATGTAATTGTATGTAATCCTGGTGTTACTGAAAATCCCGTGCCTGTGGAATACGACGTCCAGTAGCCGGAATCAATTTTGTATTTTGTCTCTTTTACTCCGCTGGCCGTGTCCGTCGCATTAAACCCTATAAGCGAACCCGATGAAATGTATACCGTCTGACCTGTTGTATATGACGAACCAGAAACGAAGAAATCGGTGGAAGGCACGGTATTGTCAATGGTTACGTTGTGAACAAGCGGCGGGTTGGTCTGGTTGTTAAGATTGTCGACCGCGTAATATTCTAACGTATGCGGACCTTCGGCTGAAAGAGTAATGTAACCGACGATGGAATTGTAAGTTCCGGAATCAACGCTGACTTCTATCCTGTTAGTTCCCGAAAGATTATCCGGTGCAATGAAAACAAATCTTGTATCTGAATTGGCGTAATTAACACCGCCGGAAGCGTAAAAATTACCCTGCAGCGTAACTGTAATAGCGGGCGGTGTTTTATCGGTAATTATCGTGTATGACTTTGCCGGCTCTTTATTTTCCACGTTGTCAACCCCGCGGTAGTATATTGTGTGCCAACCGTCAGCGGTTATGTTGAACGTGCCGGTATAAGTCGTATAATTGGCGGAATCAATCGCATATTCAATCCTGTTCAGTCCGGAAACGGTCTCAGTTGAACTGACCGCAAAATACACATCGCCGGACAGATATGTCTTTCCGCTTGAAATATAACTTTTGCCGCACTCAGTGCTGTATGCGATTTGACTTGTCGGCGAGACATTATCAAAAACAACCGTAAGCGTGTTTGTGGATTCCGTGTTTTCAACATTGTCCGTTGACCAGTATTTCACCGAGTGCTCACCCGTTGAAGAAAGATTGAACGGTGAAACATAAACTACAGCAACAGTCCCGTCGTCAACCGCGTATCTCGTCGTTTTCAGACCCGAAGGTAACTGCCCCGATTCCGCCGCTTCAAGTTTTATCTGGCTTGTTGCTCCTATAAATAGCGACTCACCGGAATACTGCCAGCCGAGAATGGAAGAAACTGTCTGCGGTGGAGCAGTGTCAACTACCACCTTGTATGTTGCTGTATCTTCATAAATACCATTTTTCAGCGCTTTGAAATCAATCGTATTAAGTCCCGCATCCGTAAGCGTTATTGAACCCGTATACACAACAAAACTTGAACCGTTTACGCTGTATTCTATCTGGGTAACATTTGTGCTGGACGAAAGAATGTATCTTGTTGATACCGGCGCATAATTCGTAGTGCCGTAAACGTAAATAAGTCCGTCGGGCTGTATTTTTACCGTCGGTGCGGAATTGTCCGTTATGAACTTAAAGGAACTTATCCCGCTTTCATTACCGAGATTATCTTTTGCTTTGTAATAAATTGTATGCTCACTTTCACTAATAATCGTGAATGGTGAAGTGTAAAGTGTGAAGGACGAACCGTCAATTTTGTAATATATCTTATCCGTACCGGATGCGGTATCCGTTCCTGTAAGCGTATAAGTCGTTGAAGTCGTGGTATATGAACTTATACCGTTAAAGAAAGGGGACGGCGATAATGATATGGCGGGTGTCGGCGGAACTGTATCAACAAAAACATTATACTGGTGGGATGTCTCATTATTGTCCACATTATCAGTCGCATAATATGAAAATGTATGTGCGCCGCCGGTTGTAAATGTTATGCTTCCGCTTTGATATATATAGTTACCACCGTCTTTTACATATTTTATTTCCTTAACGCCGGAGACGACACTCGTTATGTCGTCGGTCGAACTCAATACAAAATATGTTTGTGGTGTAATATATTTAGCGCTTTCAGTATAATATGTCGTCCCGCCAACAAAAATATCTGTAATGGGTGATTTATTGTCAACTAACAAAAACACCTCTTTCGGCTGTTCATAATTGATAAGTTTGTCAACTGATTTGTACTGAATCGTCGCATAACCGGAAGAAATGGGTAATGTGAAATTGCCGCCTGTGTAGGTGTTCCATGTAACGCCTTTGTCCCAACTGTAATAAGTATAATCCAAACCGATTCCGGAACCGTCAGTAGCGGCTAATGAAAATACCGTCTGCGCTTTTACATAATATGTACTGCCCGATGAAAGAGCGGTATTAAGCGGGGCAGTGGCGGTTAATGTTGTTGAAGGTGCGGAATTGTCTATCTTCACCGTTCCCTGTTTTATCACCGGTTCGGTTGCGGATTTGCCGAGCGCCGTGATTTTGTAGGTGTACACGCCGTCGCCACATATATTTCCCGAATTATTTCTGCCGTCCCATGGAATTGCTTTACTTCCGACTGACTGCACTTCTGAACTTAAAAGCGTCCTGACAAGAACATTTACAGAATTGTATATTTCTATGTTTACCGTCGTCTCGCCGACGGACAGGTTGTACTTTATGTCCGCAGTGTCGCAGATGCCGTCGCCGTTAGGCGAGAAAATCGCAGTTGAGGTTGCAACTTCGGTCACTTCAAGCAATGACAATACCCAGACGTTCTTTGAACCGTTTCTCGTGGATGTAAATGCAATACGAGAGCCGTCGGGCGACCATACGGGATCGGTCTCGGGCCAGGTGGCGTGATTGTCTATAAGCAGTTTCTGATTTTCGCCGGTTATGTCGGAAATCCAGACGGATGAAATACCGCCGGTTCGTTTTGTGTCAAATATAATTCTGTCGTTTTTGTATGAGAATGCAGGAGCGAAATCATAATTGCTCGCAGTAAGTTGTCTTTTTTCCGTTCCGTTAGAATTCATTACCCAGACATTGTCAACGTAAAGCGACCTTCGGTAAGTTATTTTCGCGTCGTCAAACGAGAACTGCGGGTCAAAGTTATATCCGATGTCGTCGGATGTCAACTGCGTCTCGCCCGTCTTCGTCCAGTTCACCGTGTTTATATTCATCTGCCATAGATTGCCGAGCCCCGACGAACTTCTCGCAAAAACAATCTTCGTGCTGTCGGACGACCATACTGGATGGCTGTCTGTTTCCGTTCCGCTTGAAATTTGAACGGGATTTGTCCCGTCGGCGTTTATGAGCCAGATGTCTCCTTCTTTAATGTATGCGATTTTCGCGCCGTCGTGCGAGAATGAGGGTTCCGTTTCAGCGAAAGTGCTTGTTGTCACTTTATATATACTGGTTGAAATCAACTCGGCATAATTTGAGGAATCCATTGTCCAGATGTCTTTGTTCCCGTCTCTCTCCGATACAAACGCTATTTTTGACGAGTCCCTGCTCCAGCACGGCTGTTCCGCACCGTTTATGGTTAAAAGCGAAACGTCGCTGCCCGAAAATCTTGAATAGTCCGCTATCCACCACCAGGAATAAACAGAAGAAATGCCGTTGCCGACGAAGTCCTTTGCTTCGGTAAGTGAAACGTTAACAACGCCTCCGTCAAATATAACGACCGGCGCCGGTTTCACATCGGCGAACCTGAATGTCATCGTGCCCGTCTGCGTGTTATAACTTATCCCGCCGGAAGAATAATCATATACTGTGCCGTTTATGGATACCTTTATCGTCTCAGGATTGACACCGCTGCCGCCGGCATCGGTAATTTTCAGTTGGACTTCATTTGCGGATTCTCTAACGCCGTTTTCAGGATACGGGTTGCTAACTGTTGGACCCTGCGTATCTATTTTTATCGCGCAGCGGTTCGTCTTTGACCAGTTGCCGGCGCCATCAACACTGCGTATATGGAAATACCAGATACCCTCGCCCTTGTTTATAAACATAGTTGATGTCTGCGCACCTTCGCTGATTTCGTCGGGAACTGTATTTGAACTCTGGTCCAAAACATAACTGTAGCCGGCAATACCGGAAGCGTCAACGGCTGAAGACCACTCAAATACTGGATTGGGGTTGTTTGAGCCCGGCGTTTTAACGAAAAAATTGTCAATATACATTGTTGAACCCACAGTATTATTGCCCGGCGTTACAGACCAGAAAAGTCCGGAGTCCCAGTCGCCGATGACTATTAAGTCAACGACAAATTCCGTATCGTTAGGATATTTTTGTTTCAGCAAGTTGTAAAGGTTGAACTCCATATTATGCCAGTTGTTGTCGGCTGTCGGAGAAACGCTGCCGATGGTCGTATATGTCGGCGGAAGGTTCTTCGCGGTATCGGTGAAAACTATCTCATTCCACACGTTGCCTCTTATGACGAATATGTTTGTTTTTACTCCGGCAGGGATTTTGTAATCAAAACTTATTATCGGATATTGTTTGGCATCAAAACCGGACGATTTTAATTTAACCGAGAAATCGCCTTTTTCAACAACCTGCTTTATTCTGACCGAATATTCACCCGTTGATTTTGACTCTGTTGTAAGCATAACTTCTGCGCCGATATCCGATAATTTTGAAAATTCGCCAAGACCCGTCTCAAAAGTGTTCTGCACGGCAGACAGGTGAGACGTTGACCATACATCGGGCGGCGAAGGAGCGGTTAAATCCTCAATGTAAAGTATGTCATATTTTGAAGAGTCCGTTTCAGATACAACCTTTACCTGCTCGCCCTGTATTCCTGCGGCAAGAACAAGATTCTGCACGTCTGTTTCACTGCCGATTAAAGCGGAGCCGCGATAAACACCTGTATTTACTCCCGTCTCCGTAAGTTGCAGTTTTATGCCGACAGGGTCGGAATATGACGAGAACAGCACACAGTATGATCTGTCAACAGTGCTCGTTGAAGCGTCCAGTCCCGTAAGTTCAACGTATACTTTTTCGCCCCGGTTCAAATTAGCCGTCTCGTCAATTATGAAGTTTGACTGCTTGAACGAAATCTTATATACATTTGTCGGTTCGCTTAACAGCACATTGACGGTTACCGACGACGATGCGTCACTGGAATATCCCGAAACATCCGTTGCAACTCCGTATAATGAATTTGTCCCGGTTGAAAGCAGAACATTTCTGAAAACAAAATCGCCGGTCGTGTTTGCAATAGTCGTATAGGTTGAACTGTAGTTCACAAACATATCAACGGTCGCAGATGATTCCGTCCTGCCTGAAACGGTGAGCAGTTTCTGATTTGTCGGTGACGGCGGCTGGTAAATAACGGGCGGTTGCGGTTTTGTAGTGTCTTCCAGAATGGCATAATAACATTTATATTTTGAAAACTCCGTAAAGTTGTCGTCAATCAAAATAGAAGCGACCAAATCGCCTTCGGATAAAATTACATCCCGTCTCGTTGAAATGAGTACCCATTTCTTTTCAACCGGTTCATACCTGTAAAGCCCCAGACGGTCTTCGTTGCCGGCGCCCAAATCGGAAGGCGTATATGCGAACTCAAGTGTGCAGGGGCGCCGGAATGTATAATCGGTCGGTTTGAAATCGTAAATATTTCCTATTAAATTATATCCCGAAGGTATGTCCGGCGTTCCCGTATCCTGACCGACAATAGCAAATAAGTCCCAGTCATTTTGCAAAGCCAGAGGCGGGACTGTTACCTTTACTTTACCGTCGTCGCTCGCTATTATTCCACCCGTGCCGTTGTTTATTACCCTTCCGACTATCAGATGTACGTCCTGTGATTTTGTCTGCCCGGTGTAACTGTTCACAGTCAGACGCACGGTATATTTTCCCGAAATGCCTAAATCCACCGCAGGGTGGAAAATATCGTTCAGCGGATATTCCTCGCCGGGCACCATCCCCGTTTCCCATGTCGCAAGGTTGCCGTAAATCGTCTGCTGTCCCGACGGTATCACATAGTTGTCAAGCATTTCCGTCTGCGAGACGACTATCGCCGTCCATGTTGAAGGGTTAAAGCCCTTGCCGTATTCAACCTTGTAGTCCTTGAAATTCTTCGCGGTGGCGACGCCGAATATGGGGACTGTTGCACGGACAAGCGAGCCCTCCGCAGGTATCCTGATATTAGCAACAATATTCTTTATTTCTATCTTTCTCGCTCCGACTAAAAACTTGTGCTTGCCGACAGTATCCTGAACATACATATCGCCTGATGAATCAATCGCCAAACCCGTCGGAGATAAAAGTTTGTCGCTTCCGAACTGCGTTAGAAGATAGCCGTATTGAGTCCGCTTTGTTATTGTATTTCCTTCTATTTCATATTTGTTGCCGTTGACATCATAAGCAATCGTTGAAAAATCAATTGTAAAATCGCCGGTTGAAAGATGCACTATTGACTCGGAATCAATCGGAGCGGTGGATGCGAATCTGAAATAATAATCGCCGTCTGAAACAAAATTGCCGAGGGTGTTTTTCTGGTCCCATGTATTTTCATAACTGCCGGACGACATGAACCCGCTGAATATGTTTTTTACAAGCGCGCCGGAAAAATCATATACATCAAGTTGAACCGTCGCTGATTTAAGCAGCGTGTATTTTATTGTCGTATCCGTTGAGTCGTCGCCGACGGATACATCAACCGTCTTGGTTGTTTCCGTCTGAGTGTCGTAATACGGCGCAGAGGTTGTCTTGTCCCAGTACGCCCTGCCGTTGTATGTCGCAAACAGCATACCTTTTATCGGTTTCCCCGCAAGCCCTATAGTTGACGGCGAAATCTTTAAGCGAACCCATTGACCTGCTTGAGGCAAAGACCCCATCCTGTATAACGAAGGCGTTCCTTCTACTCCGCCGGTCTGGATTTTGCTGTTTCCCCAATAGACCCTGTGCTCTCCGTCACCGAGGTCTGTGTAAAACTGCAAAAGTATCTGCTCGGGTTGAGACGCGGGGTCAATATACACATACTGAATTATTGACTCGTCCTGTTTCATTGTGAACGGT
>JACRDL010000104.1 GCA_016218625.1 Elusimicrobiota bacterium | reverse complement strand
CTGCCCATTCATATAATAATCAGCGGCTTGATAGTACAAATTTTCGACCTCTTTCGTGTTAATTTTCTTGTTCGCTATAATATCCGCTTTCATCTTCGCTCTGACGAGAAATTCAATCGCCTTTTCATGCTGCGGGTCAATAGATAAAGCGGAATTAAATTTTTCAATTGCGAGGGCATACTCGTAAGTATTAAAAAAATTCAGTCCTTCTTCAAACAGCTTCTGCGCAATGAATTTTATATTATTCTTGGTGGTTTCAATGTTTTGCTTCGCCGTTTGATTACCAGAATCAATTTTTAAAATTTTCTCCCATTCTCCGATTGCTTCCTTATATTTTTTTTGATACAGGTAATTATTCCCCTGTTTTAGAAGTTGAGTTACCAATTCCTGCCTTCTTTCTGATAGTTTTTTTTGTGATTGCTCCTTCTGTTTTTCGTCAAGCGTATCCGTAATTTTACGGACATATTCTTTTGCTTTGGGGTTCCTCGGCTCAAAATCAAGAATTACCAGCCATTCGCTCAGAGAACTTAACATATCGTTTTTACGATACATGCTGTATGCTTTTTCCATGCGTTCCTGTACAAATTGTCCCCTAACAAGAATATCAAGTTTCAGGGTTGCCTCGTTGATTTTATTTTCAATTTCAGTATTCCCGGGTTCCCATATCAATGCGTTTTCCAATTCAGGAAGCGCCTTTTCATACTCGCCTTTTTCATAATAAGAAATTCCTTTTTCATAAAATCTTTTGGCAATTTTTGATGCTTCTTCTTTTGTAAACTGGATTTCTTTTTTTGCCGTCAATTTCATTCTCTTTTCTTTTTCTATTCTTATTGCTTGAACGATTTTTTCCTTTTCCTCCTTTGTCTGTTTAGATTGTTCAATTTCTATAAGTAAGTCGTAGCTTTTTGAGAGAAACTTCTTTGCCGCATCATTTTGCGGGTTCATTTCTAAAACTTTAGTGAAAGCATCTATTGCTGATTGATAATTCTTCCTATTATAATCACTTAATCCGGAATTAAGAAGTTCATCCTCTTTTTCTTTTTTTACCGACTGCATCACGACTTCTCTTTCTTTTTCTTTTTTCTCAAACTCAATCCTTGCCAATTCTTTATTTATTGCTATGATTAATGCAATCCCATCTTTATGCCGCGGGTTTTCCTCTAACAATTCAATAAGTTGGTTCACCGCTAATGTATATTCTTTTGCTTTGTAAAAATTTAAGGCAATTGAATATCTATTTGGGTGAGCGACCGCTTTCTTTGTCAGGAGTTTAGATATTGTTCTGTCAATATAATCTTTTATCTCTTTATTATTCGGGTATTTGTTCAATGCTTCGTTAAATTTATCCAGAGCCAGTTCATATTTTTCTTCTTCATAATATTTTTTTCCTTCTTCTATTTCAGAAGCAAAGACAGAAAAAGTAAAAATCAATACTATTAAAACGATAGATGTAACAATTTTTATCATATAAACAAGATAAGCCACAGAATGTCACAGAAGTTCACAGAAGTTTTTTCTGTGTTCTTTTTCTGTGTGATTCTGTGGCGCCTTTCAAATTCCGATACTGTAAAACTACTTTACAGAGTTTTTGTTTCCCCCGTAGTTTGACTTTTAATGAAAATTATTCAGGACATTCTTTTCTTTTTTCGTTTTTTTAGGTCGCTGACAACTCTAATGCGGGCGGCGGCTATCTGAATTTGCGCCTCAATTTGAGCGGTGTCTTTTATCCCGCTATCGCGGGATTTCGCTGCGCTCAATTTTTCTTTCGCACGCATTTCTGAAAGTTCTGCCCGTTCGGCATTAATTTCTTCAGCCGACTCCGCCGTTTCGCAGAGTATTACGACATTTTTCGGATGGATTTCCGCAAACCCGCCGGATACGGCAAAAAGTTTCAGTTCATCATCTTTTTTTATTCTGATCTCTCCGGGATTAAGCATCGCAAGATAATCAATATGTCCGGGTAAAACACCGATCTCTCCCTCAAAAGCGGGAATTGAAATTTGTTCAACTTCACCTTTATAGGCAACCCTTTCTGGTGTTATAATTTCAAGCGAAAAAGTTTTCATTTCCCAACCATTCTCCACATGAGCGAAGCAAGAAATTTATTTTGCTTATATGCTTATACGGTAATACGGTGATACGATTTTACATATCAGCATATCAGCATATCACCGCCGTTATTCTCTTACGGATGAGCGACCGCAGGAAGTCCCCGTGGGAATATTTGCTTGCGAGCAAGTTTTCATTATTCAGTACCGCTGTTTGGATGTCTTTTTTCCACTTCGTCTATGGTTCCGGTCATATAAAAAACACTCTCGGGCAAGGCGTCATACTTACCTTCTATAATTTCCTTAAAGCCCCTAATCGTCTCAGATATTGTTACATATTTTCCCGGAATGCCTGTAAATTTTTCAGCAACGAAAAACGGCTGCGATAAAAATTTCTGTATTTTTCTGGCACGTGTTACGATAATTTTGTCGTCTTCCGAAAGTTCATCCATCCCCAATATCGCGATGATGTCCTGTAAATCCTTGTATCTTTGTAAAATTTTCTGGACATTTCTGGCAACGGTGTAGTGTTCAACTCCTACAATTTTAGGGTCAAGTATTTTTGACGAAGAATCCAATGGGTCCACCGCGGGATAGATTCCCAACTCGACAATCTGGCGGGAAAGCACCGTTGATACATCCAAATGAGAAAATGTTGTGGCAACTCCCGGGTCGGTCAGGTCATCCGCAGGCACATAGATTGCCTGAATTGAAGTAATAGAACCGTCCTTTGTGGATGTAATTCTCTCCTGAAGTTGCGCCATTTCCGTCTGTAATGTCGGTTGATAACCGACGGCGGAAGGCATTCTTCCCAAAAGCGCCGAAACCTCACATCCCGCCAAAACATATCTGAAAATGTTGTCTATAAAAAGAAGAACATCTTGCCTTTCCGTATCACGAAAATACTCTGCCTGTGCAAGTGCCGAAAGTGCAACGCGAAATCTTGCGCCAGGCGCCTCATTCATTTGGCCAAAAACAAGCACCGCTTTGTCTATAACTTTTGAGTTTTTCATTTCAAGCCATAAATCATTTCCTTCCCGGCTTCTTTCTCCCACACCGCCGAAAACGGAAACACCGCTGTGGTGAACGGCAACATTGTGTATCAATTCCATTACTATAACCGTCTTACCTACACCGGCACCGCCGAAAAGTCCGATTTTGCCGCCTTTTTGGTAAGGACAGAGAAGGTCAATGACTTTTATGCCCGTCTCAAAAATTTCAGGCGTGGTTTTTTGCTGAACAATCGTCGGTGGCACGGCGTGAATAGTTCTGAATGTTTCGGATTTTATAATGCCTTGATGGTCAATCGGATTACCGAATAAGTCCATCACCCTGCCCAGACAAAGGCGTCCTACCGGAATTGATAACGGTTCGCCGGTATCAATTACTTCCATACCCCGCGACAAACCGGATGTGTCCGTTAAAGAAGCACATCTGACGGTATTATCTCCGATGTGCGCCGCAACCTCAAAAGTTGACTTCGCAGATTCCGACGCGCCATCACAGGTGATAGCATTATAAATTTTGGGAAGATTTTCTTTTGTAAACTCGCAATCAACAACCGGACCCAGTATCTGGACTATTTTGCCTTTGTTCATATTAACACCAGTGAGTTCATAGTAAAGAGTTCATAGTTCATAGAAACTACGAACCACGAACTACGAACTGCCTTTACTAACTTGCACTAACTATTTCCGTAAGTTCCGTAGTTATCTGCTGCTGTCTTAATTTATTCATAACAAGTGAAAGTTCGGAAATTATTTCCATTGAATTTTTATTGGCGTTTTCCATTGAGTTCCTTCTGGAAGCAACTTCAGAAGTATATGCCTCCATAAGAATCTTAAAAACCTCCGATTTTATGTATCTGTTAAAAAGTTTATCCACGATAATTTTTCTGGAAGGCTCGTAGAGATATTCAAAACCGAACCGGGTTTCATCCCGCATTGGCGGGACTACCGGTAAAAGTTGTTTTATGACTACCGGTTGATAAAAAATGGATTTATACTCGGCATACATTATGCTGAATCTTCGTAGCCGCATGTCATTAAATGTCTTTAATATTTCATCCGCAATTATTTCCGCTTTGACGGCAGAAAAATTTTTAAAAATGTCAAAGTATTCATATTTTATATTGATACCGTTTCGCTTAAAATAATCCCGCCCTTTTTTTCCGATGACAAAAATTTCCAAATCGGATATATTCTTTGATTTGATGAACTCAAAAGCATTCTTCATAATATTGGTAT
>JACRDL010000102.1 GCA_016218625.1 Elusimicrobiota bacterium | reverse complement strand
CTTCTGTGTGATTCTGTGGCGCCTTTCAAGATTAGCCACAGAATGTCACAGAATTTCACTGAAGTTATTTCTGTGTTCTTTTCTGTGTCCCTTCTGTGTGATTCTGTGGCGCCTTTCAAATTCCGATACCACAAATTATCAATTTTTTGTTTTAATACTATTAATTTCCGCTCCTTAAAAATCAAACAGTTTCAATGTTGCGAAGTATGATTACTTTCCTATTAAAAGTATAAAGAATTTTTTATGGTTTCGTCAATGTGATTTTTTACACATATTGATAGCATTGAAAAACCCTGCGATTTGTCATTACGAGGAGCAAAACGGTTGCGAGGGACAGAGTCCCGAAGCAAACTCGGAGCGAGATTCCTCGCTTCGCTCGGAACAAGCTCCGTAATCTCATCGTAGAGATTGCCACGGTTTCGCCTCGCAATGACATTAAAAAAGACTTTTTTAACGGTCTCATATTGACAAATAAAAAAAGCAGAGCTTCGCCCTGCTGCTACATTTACAAAATTTAAAACGTGGTGATTTTACCCCCCCCCCCCGAAAATTTTTGAGTTATTCACCCTGTTAGAGATACCGTGCCGCGGTGCGACATCTCTAACAGGGTTCACAGGAGATTGCCACAGCCGATATACATCGGCTTCGCAATGACAGATAAAGGGACGCACTATGACATCAATAAAAAATTTATTTTTCATTGCCAACATTAGTATAAAGTATTTTTGGCGTTGTGTCAAGTAGAAGTTTTTTTGGGGTGTTTATAGCGAATTTTTCACCGTCAGGAAAATGCCGTTTTGTGATTTTTTACACATACACATATCAAACGGTTTCAAGAGGGTCCACATCAAAAACGATATTGATGTTGTTTGAACGGGAGGAGTCAACAATTTTTTGTAACCGACAACTTATAACAGGGAAATCCTCTTCTTTTAATTTCAGAAGAATCTGCCACCTGTGTTTTCCTGCGAGATATGCTGCGACTTTAGGAGCAGGTCCGAGAACGGTCAGTCCGGTTATGCCGTCCAATTTTTCGGCAAGTTTTTCCGACCGGGAAATTACCGCTTCTTCATTTTCACCCGAGAGCGTTATGTTTATCAATTTTATAAATGGCGGCCATAAAAACTCTTTTCTGTAAGCCGCTTCGTGCTCGTAAAATGACTCATAATCAAACTCCGCGGCATATTTTATCGCGTAATGTTCCGGATTGTCCGTCTGAACTATGACCTGTCCGGTTGACGAACCCCTCCCGCAGCGGCCCATTGAATGGGTTATAAGCGAAAAAGTCCGCTCTGCGGAACGAAAATCCGCAGAATACAAACCTGATGAGGCATTTATAATTCCTACGACTGTCAAATCCGGAAAATCAAAGCCCTTGGCAACAATTTGAGTGCCTATCAAGATACAGGATTTTCCCGATTTCATCATCTGAAACATTTTTGAATATGGCATTGGAGAGTCGGAATCTATTCTGATGATTTCAGTTGACGGAAATATTTTTTTTACAATTTCTTCAACTTTTTCCGTGCCGAAACCCGTATAAATCATATCGCCGGAGCAGACGGAACATTTGCTTGAATAATTTTGCTTATATCCGCAATAATGACATAAAAGTCCCGACGGCTTTTTGTGCGCGACAAGAGGTATTGAACAGTTCGGACATTTTATTATATTTTGGCAGACGGAACATTTTACAGTGGTCGCCCAGCCGCGGCGGTTGACAAGCAAAAAAATCTGTTTTTTCTGTAAAAGTGCATTTGTCATCGCGTATTTCAGCGGCTTTGTTATCGCGAACCTTTTTGTATATTTTAAGTTTATAACCGAAATTTTAGGAAGCGGCCTTTTTTCAATTCTTTCCGTTAATTTTAGCAGTTCAATCTCCCCTGTTTTCGTTTTGTAATATGTTTCCACCGAGGGTGTCGCAGAACCGAGAACAACAACGCCTTTTGTGATTTTCGCTCTCTGGGTTGCCATATCCCTTGCATGATATTTCGGCGACTGCATCTGTTTGTAAAAACTATCGTCTTCTTCGTCAATAATAAAAAGTTTCGGATTTTTCAGAGGAAGAAAAATTGCGGAACGGCTGCCGAGGATGACTTTTATTTCGCCGGAAATAAGCCGTGACAGAAACTGATTTTTTTCCTTTTGAGATAAACCGCTGTGCCACACGCCCGCCGCCTCACCGAAGTTATTACGCAATAATTCCTTAAACTGACTGAGCAAAGAAACATCCGGAACCAGATAGATAGCAGAATAATTATTCTTAATGCAAAAATCAATTGCTTGAATATAAACTTCCGTTTTTCCGGAATCATTAGGCCCAAAAAGAAGAAAATTTTTGGGCTGATTTTTTTCAAGTGCGTTTGTAATTTTTTTAATTGCGGTTTTCTGTTCAACGGTCGGGACAACTGATAATGCAGACGGATTACGGCGATGAAGTGTCTCAGTTTTTTTCGCAGAAATTTTAGATGTTGTCGGTAAAATTAGATTTAAGGTGACACCAAAAGAACACAGATAATACTCGGAAATCCATTTAGCAAGTTCAAGAAGTTCATCGTTTATCAGTGGCTTATCATCAACAACCTTTATTATTTTTTTCAGCCCGGAATTTATTCCGGGTTTTTGTGATTTTTTCTCTTTAACACCTACGACAAATCCGGTAAGTTTTTTTTTGCCGAAAGGAACTATGGTGCGGCATCCGATTTTTACATTTTCATCGGAAGTATAATAAAAATTCTTATCAACATTGAGCGGAATCGCAACTTCTAAAATCATTTCATAACCTTTTTTTCAGCCAGAGCGAAGCAAGAAATTTCTGAAGAGCCTCAATTTGCGACCTATACCCAACAGGAGCAAATTGCAGAGCGACCACAGGGGAGCGTCTCAAAGAAATTTGCTTGCGAGCGATTATAAAAGAAATTTATTCCTGAGCGAGTTCTTTCATAATCTTTTTCATATCTTCCCAAGCATCTTTTTTCCAGTTCGGATTTCTCAAAAGTGCGGCTGGATGGAATGTGGGCATTAGTTTAATTCTATTCGCGGGGCTCACCCCCGAATGAATTCGGGGGCTACAATACTCGTGAAATTTTCCTCTTAATTCTCCCAGCGGCGCTTTTATTCCCGTCAGTGTCGTCGCCGAAACGCTTCCCAACGCGCAGATTATTTTCGGCTTGATAATTTCAATCTGTTTTTCAACATAACTAATACAGCCGTTTATTTCATCAGATGACGGCTTCCTGTCATTTCCTCTGTCGTCCGGATTAGAAGGGTCAATCATCGGATGGCATTTTACTATATTAGCGATAAAAACATCCTCTCTTTTCATTCCCATTGCCGAAATAATTTTATCTAATAATTGTCCGGAGCGTCCTACGAAAGGTCTGCCGAGGCGATCTTCATCAAACCCCGGACCTTCTCCGATAAACATAAGTTTTGCGTTTGGATTTCCCTCGCCCGGAACGGCATTTTTTCTTGATTTATGGAGCGGACATTTTTGGCAGGTTTTTATTTGCTCTGCCAGTTTTTGCAGTTCGTGAGCAATGCTATTAAATTTTTCGGCAGTAATTTTTTTCACTTTTTTTTCCGATGTAATAACTTCCTTAACCCCATCTGTTTGTAATTGTTTAATGTATTTTTTTGTTAACCGAACTGTTTCGTGAAAGTTATTCATATACTATTTTAATGCTGCGGTTTCTCTGCACTTTTTCATTGCTTCATCTGGTTTTCCACTCCATGCAAATTCTGCTGCTTTATAAAACCCCGTTTTTTTCTTGTACGCAAGTTCTAATCCGAGTTCCTTCTCTTCCGTTTGCAAAAACGCTTTTTTACATTGAACGAAAATATCGCGTGTCTTTTCCCCGAATAGTTCTATCATAAGCGGTTCATCTTTTGACATATCCTTAATTTTTTTTGTGAAATACGAAATTTTTTCTCTAATTGGCTTTTCATATTTTTGACGTTCTGCAACGGTCATCTTTTCTTTCAATTCTTTTAGTTCTTGTTCAACCGATTTAGTTACTGCTTCTTGTTGTGCTACGGCTTCTTTATACTTCCCTAATTTTTCCTGGAATTGCCTGAGTTTTTCGACTTGTTGCTCGGAGTATCTGATTGCTTTTTCTTTCTGCTTTTCACTTCTATAATATAGAGATCCTACAATAGTAATTCCTGCTATAAGAACCACCGTTGTAGTTATGAAAATAGCCCGATAGAGTATTGTTTTTTTCTTCTTCGGGGATTCTTGAGGAACTATAGTTGCGGGTATTTCTTTTTCCTTTGTTAATTCATCTAATTTCTGTCTTAGTTCTGCAATTTCTGTATTGCTTTTTTTGAGGTTTTCTTCAAGATTTTTGCTTCTGATAGTTAAGTGGTCCGTATCATAGATTAAATTACTGATGTTTTTTAGTTTTTCAATAACGCGTTCAAGTTCACTACAAAAAATTTGGCTACTTTGTTCTGATTTAACTTTTTCAAATATTTCCAGCAGTTCGTCACATAATGTCGGTGATGCTACTACAATTGTCATCAGTGAAGAAGTCGCATGAGCGCGGACAGATACAGACGGATCGCTTATCGCGGTTTTCACAAGAACCGATACTGCTTGTTCACTCACAAAATGGCTGAATGCATCGGCAGCAGATGAACGAACTGTTTCATTACTATCCTTAAGAAGTTTGCAGAGATACGGGATTACATTTTCGGAGTCCAGAAACGCAAGTGCTTGTGCAACAGCAGCACGAATATCGGTTCTGGAATTATTGATTTCTTCTATTAAAAATGGGACCACACTCCGGTCACCAATAAGCCCCAATTGTTCAATCACGGTAGCTGCAATCTCGACATTTTCGAGTTGACTTAAAAGTAGCGGTATAACTTTAACAGAACCGAGTTGACCAAGTTTTTTGATAACATTTTTCTGTGCTGTAATATCGCCTTTTGTATACGCATTATCAAAATTCTCCATCAGCATTTGGATTTTTACATTTATATCAATAATGTCTTTCAAATGAGGCGGTATATGATTTTCAGGTGACATCTTACTGTCCTGACTTTTTTCTTTTTTATCTTCAAATTGGTTCATAGTGTTTTGCTGATAATTTTTTTCGCCAAATGTCTCTTTGATATATTCTTAAATTTTTCTATTTTATTTTTCGTGATAATTGCCCCTGTCGTCTTATCGCTGTTCATTGAGGCAACCGTGTTCGCTACAATCATATCCAATTTCTTTTCTTTTAATTTTTGTTGAGCATTTTTTATAAGGTTCTCGGTTTCCAGCGCAAAACCGATAAGTATTTTTGGACCCTTGATTTTAGAAATCTCAAAAAGAATGTCGGGATTTGGAATAAGTTTTATCTTTATTGAACTGCCGGTTTTTTTGATTTTGTTTTCGGAAAACTTTTTTACTCTGTAATCACCTACGGCGGCGCAGGATATAAAAACATCGCATTTCCCGAAATATTTTTTTACTTGATTGAACATTTGTTCCGCCGAAATAACATTTATAAGTTTTACCCCGTTAGAAATATCTCGGCGAGATACGCCATTTCTAACGGGGTGAACATTTTTAGGCGGTTTAATGGCTGTCGGACCGCTTATCAAGATTACTTTTGCGCCATTTTTTTTTGACTCTTCCGCCAGCAAATACCCCATTTTCCCCGACGAGTCATTTGATATAAATCTCACCGGGTCAATGTATTCTTTAGTAGGACCTGCCGTTATTAAAATCGTCTTGGGTTTCATTATAAAATTTTTGAAATTTCAGAAATGATTTTTACCGGCTCGGACATTCTGCCGATATTTTCGTCGCCGCAGGCGAGTTCGCCTTTTTCGGGTCCTATAAAATAATATCCGAGTTTTTTAAGGTAAGAAATGTTTTTTTGAGTGAGCGGATTTTTGTACATTTCCGAGTTCATCGCTGGACAGATTACAACAGGACACTTTACGGATAGCACAAGTGTTGTAAGAGCATCATCGGCAATGCCCGATGCAATTTTTGCAATAACATTTGCCGTGGCGGGCACAATCAAAAATAAATCCGATTTTTTCGCTATTGTTATATGTTCAACTTCCCAATCAAAATTATTTGCAAACATATCGACATAAACCTTGTTTTTTGAAAGTGTCTGAATCGTAAGCGGCGTTACAAATTCTGCGGCATTTTTCGTCATAACTGGAATTACCATTGCTTTTTCTTTAACCAAAAGCCGTATTAACTCGGCGGATTTATATGCGGCGATTGACCCGCTTATTCCCACAATAATATTTTTATTTTTAATTGACATCTTTCGTCCTCCATTCGCTTCGCTCACCCTGACCTGAAGGTCAGGGCTACATATTTTTATTTAATACTTCTGGGTTTGGCAGGCGGACTGAAGTCCACCTAATCCCTCGCATTATTTTATTTATTTTTTACTATTTTTTTTAACTCGTTAAATGCCCTGTCAAGTTTATCGTTAACGATTACATAATCATAAAATTTTTTATACCTCATTTCTTTGCGGGCATTTTTAAGCCGTCTCTGAATCTCTTTTTCCGTATCGCGGTGCCGGTTTTCTATACGCTCTTCTAAAATTTTCATGGATGGAGGAGCAATGAAAATCAAAAGCGACTGCGGGCAATGTTTTTTTACATTGATTGCACCTATAACATCAACATCCAAAACGACATCTTTACCTGTTTTAAGTTTTCGGTCAAGTTGTTTTTTCAGCGTTCCGTAATGATGTCCGTGAACTTGTGCCGTCTCTATGAATTCATTCGCTTTTTTTCTTTGTAAAAATTCTTTTTCCGATATAAAAAAATAATCCCTGCCGTTTTTTTCCTTTTTTGACGGCGGGCGGGTAGTAGCGGAAACGGAATAAGAAAGCCCTCTGACTTTCTTCATAAGAAGTTTAATAAGTGTTGTTTTGCCTGCACCCGACGGCGCAGATATTACAATGGGAATTCCTGTTTTCATTTTATTTTACAACGATTCAGACGAATAAAAGCACGGACGCAAACGGATTTCAATCTGTCTGAATCCGTTTCCTATCTGTCTTCATCGTTTCATTCTGTTTTTCAAGAATATTTATTGATTTAATAATTTGTTTTTGGGTTTCTTCATCGGGCAATCCTATTCCCGTCGCCTTTTTCCAGTAAAAAAGCGCATTATCAAAATCACCCTTAAAATAATAACAGTTGCCTATGTTGTTATAAACCTCGCCGTAATTCCGTATCGCAACTGAAATTTTATAGGCAGCAATCGCATTGTCATAATCATCAAATTTTCTGTACGTCTCGCCCAAATTGTATGCAGTTCTTTCAGAATGATAATAATCCAATTTTATCGCTTTCTCATATTCTTTTGCTGCGAGTTGCAGGGCATTTACGGAAAAATATAAATCGCCTTTCCGTCTGGCAATATCTCCAGTAAATCTTGGAATCACTATTTCACAAATCAGAAATATCCAGCCCGCAAGAATTACCAAAAATAAAAGAAGAGACGGATGTTTTTGAGAGGTCTTCATAAGATATTCTTTTTCTTCATAAGATTCCGAGATGCCGAAAAGCACAAACATTGATGATGCAACCGGAACTATTGAAAAAGGAAAATTGGTTAAACCATAAACGAAAACGGAAAATGCGCCGGTAAAAATACCCATCATCAGATCAAATTCCGACTCTTCCGATTTCATCTTGTTATACAACAATTTTGCACACTTAAAAAAGAAAACAAAAAATATCAATATAAAAGTGATAAATCCGAAAATACCGGTTTCGGCAAGACGCTGTAAAAACTCGTTATGCAGATTTGATTCGCTTGTGCTTTTTAACTGAGTGTTTCTTTTAATTTTTGACTGATAATTCGCAAAATTAACTTTCAGGTTTCCGGCACCGACGCCGAAGAACGGATACTCTTTGAACATTTCCATGCCTGTTTTCCACTTAAAAATCCTTTCGTCAACCGATACATTTTTTTCGCCGAAAAAACTTTTTAATGTCTTAAAATTGTCAATTGAAATAACAAATACCGCCGAAAACAAAAGAAAAAACCAGAAAGTTCCCCTGAAAATTCTCTTTGCCGTTATAAATCTAACTTTCAGATAAATCGTCTGCCAGATGGTTAAACATACCACCGCTAAAAAAAATGCAAGCCATGCGCCGCGCGTCTTTGCAATTCCTATGTTAAACACTATGAGAAAGCAAAAAATCATCCAGAAAATATGTTTTGACGGCTGGCGGGTTAAAATCATTTTTACAAATATGAGAGGAAAAACGAGCAAAAGATAACCTGAAAAAAAGTTTGGATTACCTAATGTTGAAGACGGCCTCCCGCTAAAATCATAAAGCCATTTAACCTGGTCAAGTCCGAGATATTGCAAAACTCCGTAGATGGTCACTATGAATGTTGAAACGAATACGGCATCTAAAATTTTTTTTGAATCATTGTCGGAAAACTCTTTGGCGGTAAAATAAACGGAAACAATCACAATCCAAAAAAAAAGAAACTCAAAAACCAACTGACGATGAACCGCATTAATTGAAGACGCCGCTATCGCTACAAGATATAAAATAAGCGGAACTCCGAGCCAACCGCTTTTAAGTTGCTGTTTCTTCACCAATATTTTCAATATAAGAAGCAGGGCAACCGCAAGACCAAAAATGTAAAAAATCGTTTCTTTGATTAAAAAATTATCTTTTGTCCCTGTATAAAAAGCAATCGGGGTTAAAAAAACAATTATTTGAATACATAGAAAAGAAATTTTTTTTGTCATTTGTCAGAAAAACTGCATAGCCATAGATGAACACAGATGAACACAGAAAAACCAAAAATCTAAATTCAGTGTAATTCTGTGAAATTCTGTGGCTTATTTTTATACTTTCTTATGCTTTAAGAAATCTCTGCGATGCCAAGATAAGGGCGTTCATTTTTTTCCGATGAGCCGCTTCAACATAGAGCCGAACAACCGGTTCCGTTCCCGAAAGCCGAAGCCCGACCCACGAGCCGTCCTCTAACAGAAATTTATACCCGTCCGTTTTATTTATATTTTTAACTCTAATTGACGCAATTTCCGACGGCGGGTTTTGTTCAAGTTTTTGCTTAATATTGTTCATTTTTTCAGCAGGCAAACGGAAATTAAGCCGTTCCGATAGTACCGTTCCGACCTCTCTGTAAATCTGTTTCAGAATTTCTCTGACGGGTTTTTTGTTAATTGCGACCATTTCTGCCGCCAAAAGACAGGCAAGTATCCCGTCTTTTTCGGGAATATGTCCCATAATGGTAAGCCCGCCGGACTCCTCACCGCCGATAATCATTTTTTCTTTCGTCATTACTTCGCCGATGTACTTAAATCCCACCGGTGTCTCCCTAACCTCAACATTATACTTTTTCGCTACGGCGTCAACGAGATGGGTCGTCATAACCGAGCGGGCGACCACACCTTTCCAACTTCTTGTTTTCACTAGATGGTCCAATAAAAGTGCTATGGTTTCATTCGGAGTTATGAAAGTTCCGTCGCTGTCAATGATTCCAAACCTGTCGGCGTCTCCGTCGGTGGCAAGCCCAAGTTGACATTTTTCTTTTTTTAACACTTGTAAAAGTTCGCCGAGGTTTTTCTTCGCCGGTTCAGGCGGGTTTCCTCCGAATAAAACATCCCGAAAATTGTGAAGCACTTTTATTTTGCAGCCGGTATCTAACAAAATTTTATCAAGATACCCTCTGCCCGTGCCGTAAAGAACATCCACCACCATTTTTATATTTGATTTTTTGAGCGCATTCAAGTCAACAAGTTCTTTGAGCCGTTTGATATAAGTTTTTTCCGGTTCAATTTCTTCAATCAGTTTTTTTTGCACACCGGATTCATAACTGATTTCCTTGACTTCGGACTTCGGACTTTGGACTAATGCCTCGCATCTTTTTTCTATCGCTTTTGTCGTTTCGGGAAGTGCTGGACCGCCCCAAGAAGGCGAAAATTTTAAGCCGTTATATTCCGGCGGATTATGGCTTGCGGTGAAATTCAGCCCGCCGGCTAATTTTCGTCTTAAAATTTCGTAGGATATAACGGGCGTCGGACAATCTCTTTTTGTCAAAAAAACTTTTATTCCATTTGATGCTAGAACTTGTGAAGATATTTTTGCAAAATTTTCCGAGTGAAAACGGGTATCGTAACCCACAATAACAGCGGGAGGTGTAGCGGGCGAATTGCCATTCGCCATATTTTGTGGGATAGCAATCCCACTGCTACTGTCTGCCTTCACATAATCAGCAATCGCCTGACTCACTACTCTTACATTATCAAAAGTAAAATCGTCTGCGATTATTCCGCGCCAACCGGATGTTCCGAATTTTATCATTTTTTATTCGCTCCTCTTCGCTCCGCTCATACACAGAACTGACTCGGAACTTGTACACTGAACTGACACGGAACTGTTCTGTGTCTGTTCCATGTTTCCTACTTCCGCGTCTGTTCCGTGTTCCTTTGTTCCGCGTCTGTTTCGCGTTCTCATTCTGATTCTTTTATTTTCATAAACTTAACTATTATTTCCGAAATACCGTTTAATACCACAGAAATTATGTAAATTACAATCGCAAGCGCTACCGATACAAAAACTGCAAAAAGTATGTTCTGAAAAAGAAGTGAAATAAAAATTATTACAACTATCACGATTCCGGCAACCGACGAAAGCCATGACAAAAATTTAAAGGCATTTGATATTCTTTCAAGCGAACGGTAAGGCGTGATTTTTAATTTCTCAACGGCGGCTGCGAACTGAAGAGTTCGTCCGCAATTCTTGCAATACCAAGCCCTGAGTGAATTTTGTGTGTGGCAAAAATCACAGATCTTTTCGCTGCCTTCGGAAATCTTTTTCCTGCGAAAAATATAAAGTTTTTCCACAAGCCCCAAAACCAGCCACAGGTTTATTCCCACTACGGCACCCGCAATCGCCTCTATAAACCTGAAAGTAAGCCATGAGGAGCGGCTGGGGTCCATTAACAAACCCGCATACAGTGTTGAACCGAGAATTCCGCCGATAGAACCGCCGACAATTCCGGCAACCAGTCCCGCTATTATTTTTTTTCTATTTCTCTCTATTAAACCGCTGGTCATTCCTACAAAAAGACCGACAACGCCCCATGAAATAAGATGTGAGACGGAATAGGCGGATGTGGAGTTGGCAAATAAATCATAGACGGGTCTGTTAATTAACCCGCCAATAATGCCGCCAATGCATCCGAGCACACCGCCCAAAAGCGCTTTATACGAGGAACGCTCAATAATTCCGCCGACATTCCCCAAAAAAGTTCCCACTATCGCAAAACGGACAAGCAACTCTACCGTTAAAGACGGAGCGGTATCAATTGACATTACACGGTTCAATGCAATTGAAAGCATCCAGCCGATAATTCCCGCAAACATCCCGCCGAGAGCGCGGCGCATTATCCAACTAAAAGTTCCGGCGGCATTTAACAACTTCTGACTTCTTGTTGTCAAGGTAAGTCCGCATCTACTGCAATACTTTTCCTGTGAATCGGCAACATTACTGCAACTCGGACAAATCATTTTCTACCTCCGTGCAAAACGATTCAGACAGATGAAAACGGATGCAGACGGATAAATCTGTTTACATCCGCACTTTTATCTGTTTGAATCGTCTTTTGTTATTTTTATCATTTCATTGTGAATTTTTGAGTTTGATGCAACAAGCGTTTCGCCGAACAAATAATTATTTCTGCCCACAAAATCCGTTATATTACCACCTGCTTCTTTGACAATTATTGTTCCTGCAGCGACATCCCACGGCTTCAATCCCTCCTCCCAAAAACCGTCAAACCGGCCGCAAGCGACATAACACAAATCAACTGATGCAGAACCTAATCGCCGCAGGCCTTCCACATTAAGACAGAATTTTCTAAATTTTTCATCGACAGATTTTTGTCTTTTTTCGTAATCGTACGGAAAACCGGTAACAATCAGAGAATGTTTAAGGTCATTTATTTTTGAAACACTTATTTTTTTGCCGTTGAGATACGCACCTTTGTTTTCTATAGCGTGAAAAAATTCTCCGCTTATTGGATTATAAACAATTCCGAACAGTGCTTTATTACCGTCATAAAGAGCAAGTGAAATAGAAAAAACCGGAAGTTTATGGATAAAGTTAACGGTGCCGTCCAACGGGTCTAATATCCAAACAAGTTTTCCCTTTTTTATATCTGTAGAATCGCAACTTTCCTCGCATAAAAAATCAACATCAGAAAACTTTTTGCCTAAATTTTTTATTATCGCTTTTTCAGAATTTTTATCGGCGGCGGTAACCGGGTTTCTTGTGCCTTTGTATTCTATTTTGAAGTTTTCCAGATAGTATTTTTTGAGAATTTTTCCCGCCGACAAAACAGATTTTCTGGCTTCATTGAAATATTTTGAGATATTAAGCATTGGTT
>JACRDL010000101.1 GCA_016218625.1 Elusimicrobiota bacterium | reverse complement strand
CCTGAACTGATTTGTTACGATTCACCATTACGACAATTAAATTACGTTCTGCTTCCGTTAAATGTTTATATGTTTTTTTCATACCTGCCTATTATAGCAGGTTTTCAATCAGGTGTTGCACTAACACCTTGAACTTAAACCTCGCCAGTAAACCTTGAAAAATAATAAATAATTTTGTATAATTTAAAAAATTACTGCCGGGATGGCGGAATTGGTAGACGCAAGGGACTTAAAATCCCTCGCTCTTCAAGGGGCATGCCGGTTCAAGTCCGGCTCCCGGCAAATAAATAAGTTATGAAAAACCGAATCCTACTCGGAATATTAATCAGCATATTTTTTTTATTTTTTGTTTTAAGAAATATAAATTTGGGAAATTTACTGAATATTATTGTCAATGGCAAATATTTATGGATTCTTCCCACTATGGTTACATATACACTTGCCTTTATATTTCGTTCAATCAGATGGAAATTTCTTTTTTTACCCATAAAAAAATTTACCGCAAAGCAACTTTTTTCAAGTTTAATGATGGGCTTTGCTGCTAATTGTATTTTCCCGATGCGGTTCGGTGAAGTAGTCAGGGCTTATATCGTTGGAAAAAAACACAATATATCCAAGAGTGCCTCCTTTGCAACTATTGTTTTGGAAAGGATTATGGACGGTATCGGTGTTTTAATTTTGCTCGGCGTATCTTTATTTTTTCTACATAAGGTGCCGTCGTGGACAAGAAAAACACTTATTTTTGCGATACTTCTTTTTATAGGCACACTCATTACTATATGTGTACTCATTATAAAAAAGCATTTCGTTGATTTGCTGAAACACCTTCCTGGTATTAAAAGCGAATTGAAGGAAAAAATCATTTATAAAATAAAAAAATTTATATGCGGTTTTGAAGTAATCAAAGACACGAATAGTTTTTTTATTGTAATATTTTTTTCTTTATGTGTGTGGTTATGCGAAATGCTAAATATGTATTTTCTTGTAAAAGTTGTCAGTATTGATTTATCTATTTTTGTTATAATCTTTGTTTTGTTTGCCACGGTAATAGGCGTAATGATTCCTGCTGCTCCGGGGGCAATAGGAACATTTGAATTTTTCTTTGTCGCGAGTATGATGTTTTTCGGAATCGGCAAGGAAAAAGCTCTGGCAAGTGCCTTAATCATTCACAGTTTGGGTGGAATATATGTAATATCACTCGGAGTATATTATTTTTTCAAGGAGGGCATATCCTACAAAGAGATTTCACATGCGAGATAAATGCGATATCATATGATTTCAGCGTTCCCGTATTTTTTGAGGGAAAAGTTCATTCAGTTTTTGAAAAAGCAGTTAATATAAATATCTCCGCCCCCCGCAGCGGCGACCAACTAATATCCCTTACACATAAAAAGTTTTTTAATGGTCCGAATCGGATTGTTCTTGACGGTTTTTCAGATTTAAGGCATTTTTTTTTAGGTTCAGAAAACGTAAAATTTAAGCAGAGTAAATTATTTTTTTCAAATGTGGTTACGGTAGATGTGAAACATTCAAAACGATGGAATTCATCCGTGAAAAAAATCTGTGTCGGAGAATTAGACACATCAGCAGTTTCATATTATTTGAAAAGGCACTCATTTGTTAAAACATCGTTAATTGAGAAGTTTAAGTTTGCCGTTAAATCGCAAAACAAAGAATTATTTAATTATAATGTTGCTACGGTGCTCGGCCTCGGCTTCGGGCTTACGCCGTCCGGCGATGATTTTTTGGTAGGTTTTCTCTCGGCAAGTCATTTTTTTAGCGAACTTCAGCCGTTTAATTTTTTTCTTAAAAACATAAAAATTGATTACACAAAAACAAATTTTATCAGCGCCGAGTATTTAAGGTATGCTGTCGTCGGCAGGATAAGTGAGGTAATAGCAAATACCGTTATTTCAGTTTCAGAAAAAAAATCTGATGCGTCATTCTGGCTAACCAATTTGGTAAATATAGGCGCCACTTCAGGTTACGACACCCTGCTCGGTATTTTAACCGCTATGGAGATTTATAATGCTTGCAAATCTTGTTAAAAAAAATTTTTACCGTGATTCGGTTTTTTTGATGGCATTGTCAAACAAAGTTAAGTCAATAGACGGCGTTATTGACTCATCAGTTATGATGGCAACTGATGCCAATAAAAAACTTCTGACGGAGACAGGGTTTATAACTTATGAAGGTGCATCCGCATTGCCCAACGATTTGCTTATTTGCTTAAGTTATAACGCTCAAGCCGACATCAAAAAAATTATGGCAGGTGTTGAAAATATGCTTGATGTGACGGTATCGCGGGAAAATGCAAGAAGTCGCGTTTATGAAAATCCGAAAAACATTGAGGAGGCAGTTGAATTGCAGCCGGATTCCAACATTGCGGTAATATCAATTCCGGGGCAGTATGTCCGTTATCAGTCGGAAAAACTATTAAAAAAAGGCGTCAATCAAATGATTTTTTCCGATAATATTTCACTTGAAGATGAAATTCACTTAAAAAAAATAGGAGTTGAAAAAAACCTGCTGGTTTTGGGACCTGACTGCGGCACGGCAATAATAAATGGTGTGCCTTTGGGTTTTGCGAATGTCGTAAGAAGCGGTTCTATCGGTGTTGTCGCGGCATCAGGCACGGGAACTCAGGAAGTGGCGACAATAATTCATAAAAACGGTGAAGGCATAACTCAGGCGATTGGGCTTGGCGGCCGCGACTTGAAAAAAGATGTCGGCGGTTTAATGGCGATTGAATCAATAAAAATGCTTGAGAACGATCCCGCCACAAAAGTTATCTGCATCGTCTCAAAACCGCCTGCATCAGAAGTTGAAGAAAAAGTTCTTGGAACGATAAAAAATTGTAAAAAACCATTTGTAATAATTTTTCTCGGTTCAAAAACAAAACGGAATGATTCAGGAAATTTGTTTTTTGCCGCAACCCTTGAAGACGCTGCATTAAAATCAATTGCTGTCTTAAAAAATAAAAAATATGCTCCGAAGAAAAAACTACCTAAAAAGTTTTTTGGTCTTGCATCAAAAGAGAGAAAAAAACATTCCAAAAACCAGAAATATGTCCGGGGACTTTTCTCTGGCGGAACACTCTGCGACGAGGCGATGTTCGTGCTTGAGGATTCACTCGGCGGCGTTTATTCCAACATCGCGGTAAATCCCGATTTGAAACTTATAGACAGGAATATTTCATATAAAAATTCCTTTATTGATTTGGGCGACGATGAGTTCACACGAGGTGTCCCTCACCCGATGATTGATTTTACTACCAGAAATAAAAGAATGATTCAGGAAGCAAAGGATAAAGAGGTTGCGGTGATATTTTTTGATATGGTTTTGGGATATGGTGCCCATTCCGACCCTGCGAATGCAATACTTCCTGCTATAATTGAATCACAAAAAATCGCAAAAAAACAGAAAAGACATATAACATTTATTACATCAATTTGCGGGACCGATTTAGACCCGCAGGGTTTTAATAAACAAAAAGAAATTCTTGAAAACGCAGGTGTTATAATTCTGCCGTCAAACGTTACTGCGGCAAAATTCGTGGAAAGGATAATAAATGGATAAACTACTGAAAGTTAAATCATCGGCAAAAGCGGTTGCTTATGAAATTTTACCGAGACAAAAAATAAAGAGATATATTGTCTCCACACCCTTTACCAGAAGCATTCTCAATAAACCGGAAATAATCGGATTTGATTATATAAAACACTTGAGCGCCGGTGTTTTGGAAACGCTTAAACTTTTTTCAAACCAGTTTGAAAAATACGGCGATAAAAATATTTCAGTGCTTCATTTTTTAAGAGGAGGACTTAATTTCGGGCTTTTTAATATGCTTGACTCCGCTTACGGTTTTAACAGGATGAGCGCCTCTTTTATTACTTCACAGCGATATAAAAAACACACCGACTGGTTCATCAAAGACGACCAATATAGAAAATTTTCACTTCCCGACGATGCCACAATTTTTATAGGAGATGTGCTCGCAACAGGCACAACGCTTGATAACGGTCTTGAAATTTTAAGAAAACAATGTCTTTCCGAGGACAAAAACATAAAAAGGATTATAATATTCACAATCGGCTGCCGCCGCGCCGAAGAAATTCTTGCTAAATATCATGAGATATTTCAGAAAAATTTTGATTACGAAGAAACTTTTATCATCTATTTTGAAGGCAGGTTCGTCGTTCCTAAAAGCAAAAATGATTTCACGATATGTCTGCCGGGGACCGACCTTGTTAAAAAAAACGCCCTGCTTGCTCCCGAGTTCATAAAATCTCAGAGTGAAAAAATTACTTACCCGTTGGAAAGGTGCGTGGTCTACGATGTCGGCGCCCGCGCATATGATTGTATGAAACACTTGGATGATGTTATTGACTATTGGCGGAAACTTTCACATACCGGAATGACGTTAAAAGAAATCTATGAGGAAAGATGGCATCCTGACAAAAAAATCCCGAATTCAACAGAGGCGCTTAAAAAAATATGTAAATTGCGGCTTGAGTTTTTGAGGAGACTTAAAAATGGAAAATAAACTTTTTGGTCAGAAACTTAAAATTGTTAATTTAGGGCTTAAGTCATTTGCCGATTCGGTAAAATCGCTCGGTGCGGATGTTGTGCAGGTTGATTTTACTCCGCCCGCCGGGGGAAATCAGGAACTCATAAAAGCGCTTTCAAAACTGAATACGGAAGAAGTTGACAGGGCAAATAAAATTGCGTTTAAGAATTTGACAAACGCCCAGCCGATTTTAATTGATATTGCACAGGCGAAAGATGTAATCAAAGGAATGACGAAAGAAACAATTCTGCACGCCGGTCCCCCGATAGAGTGGGCTAAAATGTGTGGCCCGGTGCGAGGAGCAGTCACAGGCGCTCTGATTTACGAGGGGCTCGCAAAAGATGAAAAAGAGGCAGAGACGGTCTCTGCGTCGGGAAAAATAAAATTCGCGCCCTGCCATCTCTACGGTGCAGTAGGACCTATGGCTGGGATTATTTCCGCATCAATGTATGTTTTCGTCGTAAAAAACGAGACCGCCGGCAATCTGTCATACTCAACTCTTAACGAAGGACTCGGAAAAGTTTTGCGGTTCGGCGCAAATTCCCCGGATGTAATTGAACGGCTCAAATGGATGGAAACCGTTCTTGCTCCGGCTTTGTCAAAAGCGGTAAAAATCTCAGGCGGGATAAATATAAAAAGTTTGACGGCGCAGGCATTAATGATGGGTGACGAGTGTCACAACAGGAATGTCGCCGCGACAGGTCTTTTCCTTAAAGAGATTTTTCCTAACTTATTAAAAACCGATTTGGAAAAAGATGTAATTTCCGAAGTTGTTAAATTTGTATCAGGCAACCCGCATTTCTTTTTGAATCTCTCCATGGCTGCCTGTAAATCGGCAACGGATACCGTCAATGGTTTGAAAAATTCAACGGTCGTTTCCGCGATGGCGCGTAATGGCACGGAAATCGGAATAAGAGTTGCTGGGCTCGGAGAAAAATGGTTCACGGCATCCGCCGGAAATCCGAAAGGACTTTATTTTGCAGGTTTTTCCGAGAAAGATGCAAATCCGGATTTAGGTGATTCAACAATTTCCGAAACGGCAGGCATCGGTGCGAATGCAATGGCTGCTGCGCCCGCAATAGTAAAATTCGTCGGCGGGTCTCCTTCGGATGCACTCAATGCAACAAGAAAAATGTATAAAATTACCGTCGGCAGACATACGGGTTATCAAATACCGCAGTTAGATTTTGCAGGTTCGCCCGTCTGTTTTGACATAAGGAAAATAGTTGAAACCCAAATCACACCGATAATAAATACCTGCATCGCCCACAAAAAGCCCGGCATAGGACAGGTTGGCGCCGGCATTTTAGATGCTCCCCTGAAATGTTTTGAAGATGCCCTGCTTGAAATGGCAAAAAATTTTTGATTGAAATGATAAATAAAGACAACTTTTATAAAAGTTTTATGTTTTTTTTACTTTCCGCAATTATGGGGTGGATTTCGGTAATAATTCCGCCCCTTATAGTTTCAGGAATGAAACATTATGAATCACCCATTTTAATTTTTTCCTTAAACCGAACTGGGATTGAAAACTTTTCTATTATTACCGTTTGTTTTTTAATTATAAGTGAGATGTTAATTTGTTTTTTATGTCCTCAAAAAAGTATTGTAATTGCAGGGTTATCAACCATGTCTTTTTTCCCTATTTTCACCATTATTGAAGGTTCGATTTTTCCGGGAACGCATAATTTACTTCCATTTGAATTGCTATTTTATCTTATTGCTACACTTCCAGGCATGATTGGAGCAGTATTAGGAAATTTTTTATACAAAAAATTCAGTGCGAAAAACAACGGTCTACATTAAAAACAGCGATAATTAAAAAGGGAATAGAAAATGGCGAAAATTCTTGTTGCTTATTATTCAAAAGGCGGGAACACAAAAAAAAATGGCTGAGTTTGTCGCAAAAGGCGTGAAAGAAGAAAATTGCGAGGTTACCGTAAAAACGGTTGAAAATGTTCTGCCTGACGAACTTGTCCAGTATGACGGGTTGATTTTCGGCTCGCCGACCTATTACGGTCAGATGGCCGCGCCGGTAAAAAAACTTTTGGATGATTCGGTAATTCTGCACGGCAAACTTGAAGGAAAAGTCAGTGGAGCTTTCACATCTTCGGCGAATATCGGCGGCGGTAACCGGGTTTCTTGTGCCTTTGTATTCTATTTTGAAGTTTTCCAGATAGTATTTTTTGAGAATTTTTCCCGCCGACAAAACAGATTTTCTGGCTTCATTGAAATATTTTGAGATATTAAGCATTGGTT
>JACRDL010000099.1 GCA_016218625.1 Elusimicrobiota bacterium | reverse complement strand
TTCAAAACAAATGCTGAATTACATAATGAAGAAAATTGAAAGAGTAAAGATTATATAATTTTTAGCACTTTGCTAAATTATGCAAAATGTGCTCCGTCGGTGAAGTCAAAAAAATATACGTTTTCACGCTTTTTTTAGGTAGTAGATGTATGCATATTTTTTACCTCCGAAATAATTATAACAAAAACAGATGAAAAAGTCAATAAAAAAAACGACCGTCACCAACCCAGCCGTTTTTTGTCGTCATTGCGAGGGTCCGCACATTTTGTCATTGTGAGCGTAAGCGAAACAATCTCGTTTTTGAAAATGTGCGGGATAAACTCCGCCAGTGGCAATCTCAGTGTTTATTTCGCGTCGGTTCCCGCGGCCTTTCTATTTTCCTCCGTCCCCATTATTTATATCCCCATCTTTAAGAAAACAGTATTCTGTTTCTACAACAAAGAACAATTAGTCCAAAAACAAACAAACTTATAACTTTATCTGTAATGAAGTATAACGAAAAATAGACATTTTGTCAAGGATTTTTTTGATTTATAAATTTTTTAGTTTTTTAATAATTGCCGTCGTGGATTTATTTTTAACAAGCGGGATTCTTACAACCTTTTTTGCGAATTCACTGCCGACGATTTTTCCGCTTTTCCAATCGGCGCCTTTTACCAAAACATCAGGCATGATTTTTTTTATAAGTTGGTATGGTGTGGGTTGCGAAAATTTCACAACAAAATCAACCGAAGAGACGGCGGCGAGAACTTCTGCTCTTTCATTCTCAGGAATTATCGGACGGTTTTTACTTTTTATTTTTTTAACGGAAGAATCGGAGTTTAAACCGACTATTAGAATATCCCCAAACAATTTCGCTTTTTTAAGAAGACGAATATGCCCTATATGTAAAATATCAAAACAGCCGTTAGTAAAAACAATTTTTTTGCCGGATTTTTTTAGTTTTTGGACTATTTTTGTGATTTGGTTTTGGGAAACGATTTTATTATTCATCATGAGTGAGGCAGAAATTTTGACAGATTCATTTTAATTGCGGAGCGATCACAGGGGAGCGTCTTAAAGAAATTTGCTCCCGAGTGACATTTCATCTTCAACCAGTTTGCAAATAATATGTCCGACAGTAATATGCACTTCCTGTATTCGGGCGGTATTTTTTGACGGAACTATTAGCGGAATATCGCACAACTTTTTCAGTTTGCCACCATCACAGCCTAAAAATCCGACGATAGTTGCGCCCTGCTTTTTTGCTTGTTTTGCACCATCAATAACATTTTTTGAATTTCCGCTGGTGGAAATGGCAATTACTACATCGCCTTTTTTAACTGTTGACTCTACTTGTCGTGAAAAAATTTTATCAAAACTGTAATCATTCGCAATCGCGGTAATTGCGGATGTATTAGTCGTAAGTGCAACCGCATTAAGTGATTTTCTCTCTTTTTCAAAACGGCTTACTAATTCAGTTGCTATATGCTGGGCATCGGCAGCAGAGCCGCCATTTCCAAAAATAACAACTTTTCCGCCGCGGCGGTAACATTTTATTATCGCCAGTGTAATTTTTTCAATAGTGCCGGAAAGTGATTTTGATTTTTCTTTTACGGTGATACTCTCATTGATAATCTTTAATATTTTTTCTCTCATTTAACCCACCATAAGTTCGTGTAAGCGCGCAACTCGGCAATTAAAAATCGCCGACTACAGCGACGATAAATCGTCGCACTACAAACTATGACTATTTTTCATTATAAATCCTTTTTTGAATGAAATTCGTATAAATTTCTCCTTTCTTAAAATAATCATTTGCCAGAGTCGTCTTATGAAAAGGAATGGTTGTTTTAATTCCGGTAATTTCAAACTCCGAAAGAGCGCGCTGCATCCTCGCGATTGCTTTTTCTCTTTTCGTATCTATAACCAATAATTTTGCTATCAAACTGTCATATGCAGACGGAACGGTATAGCCATTATAAATATGGGTATCCAGCCGAACGCCGGGACCACCGGGAAAAATTACCGATTCAATTTTACCGGAGCTTGGGATAAAGTCCTTTTCCGAATCCTCCGCATTAATTCTGCATTCTATAACATGCCCTTTAATTACCACATCATCATAATTATATCCCAACGGTTCTCCGGAAGCCAGACGAATCTGTTCTTTAACAAGGTCAACTCCGGAAACCATTTCCGTCACCGGATGCTCAACCTGAATACGGGTGTTCATCTCCATAAAATAAAAATTTTCTTTTTTATCAACTAAAAACTCAATCGTGCCGGCTGTAAAATAATCAACGGCTTTTGCGGCAAGCCGAGCATAATGTCCCATCTTTTTTCTCAATTTCGGCGAAATGTTGGACGGCGATTCCTCAATCAGTTTTTGATGGCGCCTTTGAATAGAACAGTCCCTTTCCGGAAAAGAAACCACATCCCCTTTTATATCGCCTAAAATTTGAAATTCAATGTGTTTCGGTTCTTCAAGATATTTTTCAAGGTAGACATCCCCGTTTCCGAACGCCGCTTTTGCTTCCGTCTGTGCGGTAATGATGGCGTTTTTAAGTGCGTCTTCCGACGGAACAATACGCATCCCCTTACCGCCGCCGCCGGCAGATGCTTTTACAATCAAAGGATACCCGATTTTTTTTACAATCTTAAAAAGTTTCGGGGTTTCGGCGGTAATACATTCTTCCGTTCCGGGAATAGTCGGAATTCCGGCTTTTTTCATCGTTTTCTTCGCAGTTGATTTATCTCCCATCTGCTGAATTGTGGTTTTGGTGGGACCTATAAATTTTATATTGCACGACTCGCAGACATCAGCAAAATATGTATTTTCTGATAAAAAACCGTAGCCTGGATGAATCGCATCGACACCGGTTATTTCCGCAGCAGAAATTATATTTGCAATATTCAGATAACTTTCCGAAGACTGTGCGGGACCGATACAAACCGATTCATCGGCAAACTTTACATGAAGACATTCGGCGTCAATATCGGAATGCACGGCGACCGTTCTTATCCCCATCTCCCGACAGGCACGGATAATTCTTACCGCTATTTCTCCTCTGTTCGCTATCAGAATTTTGCTAAACATATTTTCGCTTCGCTCATTACACTGAACTGACTCGGAATTTGAACACAGAACTGAAGCGGAACTATTCCGTGTCCGTTCCGTGTGTATTTGTTCCGTGTCTGTTCTGTGGTTCTACCTCAAAAAGCGGCTGGCCGTATTCAACTGGATGATTATCGGCAACTAATACTTTTACAATTTTTCCTGCGACCTGTGAAGTTAGTTCTTTCATAACCTTCATCGCTTCAACTATACAAACCTTCTGGTCTATCGATACAAAATCACCTTCTTCAACAAGCGGTTTCCCGCCGGGTGTTACTGAACGCAAAAATGTCCCGACCATTGTTGATTTAATCTGATTTCGGGCCGGCGGATTTTTTTGAATCGGTTCTTTATCACGCGGCCATGATTCCTCCGGAATGATTTTATCCGACGATGATGCCGGCAAAGAAGAAATATCTCTCCTTCTGAAACCGGATTTTTCGCCACCTTTTTCAAACCAGATTTCCTCAATATCGGTGTCTTTTATGGCATCAAGAATTGATTTTATTTTTTCTATTTCCATAAATTACTTGCTGACCCGTTCCACATACTCGCCGGTGCGGGTATCAATCTTAACAATATCGCCCTCTTTGATAAAAAGCGGAACCGCAACCTCTACTCCGGTTTCAAGTGTAGCGGGTTTAACCAAATTTGAGACAGAATCGCCCCTGAATCCCGGAACGGTTGAGACAACTTTTAATTCCACATTCAAAGGCAAATCCATTGTTAAGAATTTATCGTCAATGTAAATCGCTTCAACCTCCGCATCAGGTTTTAAGAATTTTACGAGATCACCAAGTTTTTCCTTCTGCATCGCTATCTGCTCATAATTTTCCATATCCATAAAAGTATAATCATCACCCGAAGAATACAGAAATTGTTTTTTCTTTCTGGTAAGCGAAACCTCTTCAAACTTTGTGCCCGATTTGAAAGTTGTCTCAGTAATCGCCCCCGTCTCAAGATTTTTTAGCTTTGCACGCATTATAGCCCCGCCTTTTCCTGGTTTGTGATGCTGAAACCATACAACGATGCACGGTGAACCGTCCACTTTAATAGTTAATCCATTTTTAAAATCAGAAGTATTTATCATTTCGTCAAAACCTCGCAACCGCTTTTTGTTACTAAAATCGTATCCTCCATCCGAACGCCGAATTTATCCGGAATATAAATTCCCGGCTCAACCGTTACAATCATTCCTGCTTTAAGAATTACTTCGGTTTTTGCCGAAACCGACGGTTCTTCGTGAATATCAATTCCCACTCCGTGACCTGTTCCGTGAATAAAATATTTTCCGAAACCATTTTTTCTTATGAAATTCCTCGCGGCAAAATCAACTTCTTTACAAGATATGCCGTGTTTAATAACATTAATCGCTTTTTTTTGTGCCTCTTTTACAATCTTAAATATATTTTTAGCAAGTTTGCTTATTTTACCTAAAAAAAATGTTCTTGTCAAGTCTGAATTGTAACCCTGATAAACACAGCCCAAATCAATAATAACAATATCGTTTTTTTGAATTTTTCTTACCGTCGGTTTATGGTGAGGGTCTGCGGAATTTTTTCCTGATGCGACAATTATGTCAAATGCCGATTTTTCAGCACCGCCTCTTCTTAAAAAATATTCCAATTCGTCGGCAAGTTCTTTTTCTGTTATGCCGGTCTTTATTTTTCCTTCAGCAAATTCAATCGCGGCAGAAGAAATTTTACAAGCAGTTTTTATTTTCTTAATTTCGCTTTGGTCTTTTATCAGACGAAGATCTTCTATAAAATTTGAGCAGCTTTCAAACTTAACACCTCTAATCTTTTTGAGTTTCTCTAAACGGGCAACTGAAATACCGTTATCAAATCCTATTTTTTTATTTTTGTATTTTTTAAAAAAACTATCGTTCGCTATCTGTATTTTGCAACCCGAATGTTTTTTTGCCGACGGATAATTAACCTCCGACACAACCAAAATTATATCTTTTCGGGAAATAAAAACAAAAGAGTTTTCCGCTCGGAAGCCCGCTAGATAAAAAATGTTTGACGGATTAAACGAAACAAATCCATCAAGTTTTTTAGAAACAATTCTTTTTTGCAAACTTTTTATTCTAAAATTCATTTATTTATAATCTCTATTGCGGCAAGTAAGCCCAAAAGATAGGAATTAACTCCGAAGCCGGAAATTTGTCCCATAGCGGCGGCAACCAATGACTTATGCCTGAATTCTTCCCGACGGTAAATGTTGGAAAGATGGACCTCTACGACCGGAATATCAATCGCAGCGACTGCGTCCCGTATTGCGACGGATGTATGTGTGTAGGCGGCGGGATTTATCACAATTGCATCATATTTTTTAGGAGAACTTCCTATTGCATCAACTATTTCGCCTTCGTGATTTGATTGTAAAAAATCAACCGAAACTTTTTTTTCTTTCGCAAGTTTTTTGATTTTTTCGTTTATCGCGTCCAGCGAAAAATTTCCGTAAATATCCGGCTCTCGTAACCCAAGCAATCCAAGATTGGGCCCGTGAATAATAAGAACTTTTTTCATAAATCCCCCTCACTTTTTCAGACGGTATTATATACCAATTGGTATATAACATTTGTTATATGCTTTCTCTTTGTTCTTCTAAAACTTTTCTTATAACATCTTCCGGCACATCGTCTTTTATAATAGTTCTGCCGGGACGGCCGTTGGGCAGCACGAACCGGACTTTGCCTTCCTGCACTTTTTTGTCAAAAACAATCTGCTCAATTATTTTATCAACTTCTATACTATGCTTTATAGGAAGTCCCGCGCGGATTAAAATCTTTTCAATACGCCTTACCCACATTTTATCAAGCAATTCCAATTCAAGAGCAATCTTTGCAGCGCAAACCATCCCGATTGACACCGCTTCACCGTGCAGATATGTCTTATAGTTTGTTGCCGACTCAATCGCATGTCCTATGGTATGCCCAAAATTCAGAATAGCACGCAACCCCTGTTCTTTTTCGTCAAGTTCCACCACCCACTTTTTTAACTGACAGGCACGCCAGACAGTATACTCAACCCGTTCTAAATGTAATGATTTTATTTTTATCAAGTCCCTTTCCAGCACGGTGAAATATTTTTTATCCCGGATGATTCCGTATTTGAGCGCCTCGGCAAGACCGGCGTTGAACTCCCTTTCCGGAAGTGTTTTAAGCGTTGAAATATCCGTATAGACCATTGACGGCTGGTAAAATGCGCCTATCATATTTTTTGATTTGGGATGATTTACTCCGACCTTTCCGCCGACGGAAGAATCCACCTGAGAAAGAAGAGTCGTCGGCACCTGAACAAACGGAAGACCACGCATAAAAGTTGCGGCGACAAAACCCGCGATATCGCCGACGACGCCGCCGCCCAAGGCAACTATCACAGAGTTTCTTTCAAGTTTATTGTCCATACAAATTTGATATAAATTGTTGACAGTTTCAAGCGTTTTGTATTTTTCACCGTCGGGAATTTTTGTGATCGATGCAACAAATCCGGCATTACTCAAACTTTCCATTACCATATCGCCGTAAAGTTTGCCGACGGTAGTGTTTGTTATAACAAGCACTTTGCCTGAAAAGTTTTTTTCTTTCAGAGCATCGCCTATATGCGTCAGCGGAACGCCGATGTGTATCGGATATGTTCTATCACCAAGTTTTACTTCTACAATTTTCATAATCCCAGCTTTTTTACTATTTTTTCTGCGGCTTCTTTCAGTGTTGTATCCGTCGTATCAACCAAAAAATCACATTTTTCATAACACGGTTTTCTTTTCGCCAAAAGTTTTTTTATCTCTAATTCTTTGTCTTTAACATTGAGAAGCGGTCGGGCGGAATTTTTTGATATTCTCTGTAAAATTTTTTCTACCGATGTTGTTAAGTTAATGATTTTTCCGTTTTTTTTGAGAAAGTCAATGTTTTTCTGTCTTAAAACTATTCCGCCGCCGGTGGCAATCACATAATTGTCCCACTCGCCGACCTCTTTTGCTACTTCCGACTCCAAATCCCGAAAATACTTCTCCCCTTTTTTAGCAAAAATTTCCGGGATTTTCATTTCAACTTTTTCTTCTATCAAATCATCGGTATCAATAAACTCCATTTTCAGCAGGCGGGCGAGTTCTTTTCCCACTTCTGATTTTCCCGTCGCCATAAAACCGGTAAGCACTACATTCATTATCACTGATTTTACAAAAAAAAACTTGACAAATCAACAAAAATTTTATTAAATAAAAAAATGATGACCAATGTACTAAAAGAAAAAATAGTTAATTCTAACAAACTACCATTTTTACAAGCCCAAGTTCTGCAAAGAATCTACTTTGATTTGTTTGGGCATAAAAAAACTATCGTTGAAGAATTATCTGAACTGACCGACTACCCAACAGACAGTAAAATTCTCAATGATGCCATTAAATCACTTACTGAAAAAGGGTTTTTAGACGGTAATTTGATAATGGGTTTCAGCATTCCCGAAAATTGTTTGGACCTTTTTTCAAAAATCGTTAAAAAGAACGACTGCAAACACAAAAAATACTCTACTAACATTCTTCAATTTACGACATCAGAAAATTTCATGTCCAACCTTTTTGAAGAAGAACAAACAATTAGCGAACTTAATAAATATGGAACAGTCCATAAATGGTACGATTATTTGGAAGATTTTCCTTTTTCTCTCATTGAAGATAAAATCAAAGAATATAAGATTAAACCGAACTCATTAGTTGTTGAGCCATTTGCCGGTAGCGGAACAACTTGTGTTTCAGCAAAATTTTTTCGGTGCGATTCCATTGGTTTTGACGCCAATCCTTTAATGACTTTCATTTCAGAAGTCAAAACAACTTGGGATATTGATTTGACTCTTTACAAAAAACATGTAATAAAAGTTGCAACGCAATTTTTAGAAAAAATTCACGATTACGATTCTATTAAATTTAAAAAGGGCTTTTTAGAGAATATGCCAAGAAAAGAACTTAACCAATGGTTAAGTCCTGCGCTTCAAAAGGAAGTTAATTTATTGAAGAATTTGATTGACGACATTCCTGATAAGAAGGTAAAAAAACTACTACTGTTAGCATTATCAAAATCCTGTTTGGAATCTTCTTATGTTTCGTTTTGTCCCGGGACAACTTTTTATCCATTCAGAGAAAAGGAAGAATTTTGGAATCTGTTCACTAAAAAAGTTCTTCAGATACACAATGACTTAGAGAAAGTTCAAAAGCACAATCATTATGGAAAATCTATTTTGATAAACGATACTTGTCTGAACGCTTCAAAATACATTAAGCCCAATACAATTAACTTTATTATTACTTCACCACCTTACCCTAATGATTTGGAATATACCCGACAAACACGGCTTGAAATGTATTTGCTTGACTTTGTAAAAAATATGGATGAAGTTCAGCAAATAAAGAAAAAAATGGTTAAAGGAAGCACGAAATTAATTTTCAAAGAAAGCAAATCTGAAGTTTTTGCCCTAAAATTTAAAGATGTCAAAATTGTTTCAGATAAAATTTACGAACAGACAAAAGATAAAAATTGGGGCTTTGATTATCCGAGAATGGTAAGAGAATATTTTGGTGATATGTATTTGTGCTTATCAGAATTTTTTCCTTTGATGAAAAAAAATGCTCATTTTCTTTTGGTAGTTGGCGACCAAACAGTTAAAGGTGTTTATATTCCTGTTTGTGATATTCTAATTGAAATGGCACAAAAAATCGGATACCGTAATTGTAAAAAAGAACTTTTCAGAATGAGAAGAAGCACGGGGCATAATGTTTTGCTGCCCGAAGAAATTGTAATAATTGAAAAATGAACCCAAACGAAATTTTTACTTATCCTGTTGAAAGTAAATCAACCGAAGCAAAAAATGCAGTAAAGAAATATTATTGCAGATTTTTAGAAAGCAAGTACGATAAACAAAGTAGGATAATTAAATATCCGATGGGAGTTTGTTCGGTAAATCATAGCGGAACAAAACCTATCATTTGCCCGCACCGTTTTTTAGAAAACAATTTGATTTTTAAAAATGCTTGCAATGCCGCTTTTGGCGGCACAAATAATGTTTTACTTTTTCCAGAAGTTAAACTCAACAATGTCGGAAGTTTTGATTTTGTCCTTGTTAAACACAAACCGATAAGCAATAAAGTTGACGACTTTTGTATTGTAGAATTCCAGTCGGATTCAACTACCGGAACAGGAAAATTGGTTCAAGCACTTAAAGATTTTATGAAAGAAAAAGATGTTTTGCAAAACAAATATCGTTTTGGAATGAATACTTATAACACAATTAAATTGTCCTATATTCAAATGCTTATTAAAGGACAAGTGATGGAGAAATGGAACAAAAGCATTTACTGGATAATGCAAAAGTTTGTTTATGACAATATGGTTAATCGTTTTTGCTTGATAGATTTGGATTATAATGCAAATCATAAAACACAATATCACATTTACGATTTAGTCAGAAACAGTGAAATTTATAATCTTAAATTAGTTGATAAAAAATCAACAACTATTTCAAACTTGTTAAGAGCATTTACCCACCAACCGACACCGAGCATTGACACATTTGTTAAGGTTTTGGAGAGCAAAATAAAACTGAAATTAGGACTAACAATGGAGTAAAAAAATATAATTTATGATTAAAGCATTTTTGACGGACTTGGACAATACGCTTGTTGATTTTATGCGGATGAAAAAAATGGCGGTTGAGATGGCATGCAACTATATGATAAATGTCGGGCTTGATGTCCCGTTTCAGGAAATGTACGACGAGGTTTTCAAAGTGTACTGGTCAACAAATATAGAAAGTCAGTCGGCGTTAGAACAATCACTCATCAACAAAATCGGAAAAATTGATAAAAAAATTCTATCCAGTGGAATCATCGGATACCAGCGGGGACGGGATATGGCAACTTACACTTATCCGCATGTTGAAACGACCATCAGGGACATTTTGCGGCTGGGACTGAAAATAGGCGTAATTTCCGACGCACCTGCCGAGCAGGCATACAACCGGCTAGCACGACTTCATCTTACACCATGGCTGGATATAGTTGTAACTTTTGATGATACCGGCGAAAGAAAACCGTCTACGAAACCGTTTCTTTTTGCACTTGAAAAATTACAAATGCAACCGAATGAAGTTGTGTATTGCGGTGACTGGCCTGAAAGAGATATCCCGGGAGCAAAATCAATAGGAATGGTTACGGTTTTCGCAAGGTGGGGCGAGCACTTCGACGCACCGCCGACGGGCGCCGACTACGATTTGAAAGACATTTCGGAAATAGTTGATGTTATAAAAAAATTGAACGGAACAAGATAAGCCACAGAATGTCACAGAATTTCACAGAATCTTTTTTCTGTGTCTTTTCTGTGTCTTTCTGTGGCGCTTTTCAAATTCCGATACTACAAAATAAAAAAAGGATGCCAAACAAATAACATCCCTTTTTTATTAAAAGACGGGCAATCTACCTTACATAAACCGTGCCTGTCCACTTAACGCCGCCGGTGGATTCAACAAGAATGTCCGCTGAACCTTCCTTGATACCTTTTATAGTAACTTTTGCACCAACAGCGGGTATTATCTCAACAATTCCCGATGGTGTTGCACTCCATACAGGACTGCCGACAGAAACAGAATTGTTTTCTGCATCCATACCTTTTGCTGTGAAAATCTTACTTCCGCCAACCGATATTTCCTCGCCTCCCGCAGAACGCATAGTGTCGCCGATATGAACGACTATTTTTGAAAGCGGTTTAATTCCTGGTAGTTTCGCTTTTATCGTCGCACAACCCGCGAAAAGTAAAGAAACTCCGACTAACAACATTACTAACTTTTTCATTTCTTATCACCCCCTTTTTTAGAAAAATAAAAAGCGACCATAAATGGTCGCACTACAAAAAAATTTTAGAAACAAAAAACGCAGATATAAAATCCGCGACTACATTCCATGCGAATAAATTCGTGCCTACAAATTTCTCTGAACTATGAACTATGAACTTTAAACTGTTCCCCCCCCACCGAAAATTTTACCGTCGGTAGCGGGCGAATTGCTATTCGCCTGATAAACGCGGGATAGCAATCCCGCCGCTACAATGACATCAAAAGAAAATATGTTTTTCATAACTGATGCAATCATACAAAATTAAAAAACTTTGTCAACTACTTTTTTCAATCTTCAACTTCTTCCTCGGTAAGTTCTTCGTAAAATTTAAGAAAGTCCTTTTTTGCTTTTTCGTCGCTGTTTTTTTCCAGCAGTTTCATAGCGACATCGGGATGACGGTTCAAGATTCCCGTAATCATATACGGTATGGAATAACCCCATGTAATTTCGGAACTCAGCGGCAAAATATCACGGCTTATAACTTCCAGCAATGGGCGGATATCAAACTTCGGATTTTTCAGAAAACTTATCAGAAGTTCCAAAGGACAGTTGCCGGCGGCACGGCCGAGACCGTAAAGCGTACCGTCAAGATAATTTGCACCGCGAATAATACCGGCAATAGTATTGGCGAAGCCGAGTTGCTGGTGATTGTGACAGTGAACCCCTACTTCCTTATTTTTAAGATATTTTTTGAATTTGTCTATGAAGAAATCAATATCCTCGCTGTAAAGCGCACCGAAACTGTCAACGATGTAGCACGCACTTATTTTTGTTTCCTTTTCTATCTGCTGTAACGCCTCGTCAAGTTCACGCTCAAGGGCAACCGAAATAGACATTATGTTTATGGTCGCCTCATATCCTTTTTCTGTCGCATTATTTGCCAGTTTGATGGCTTTATCAATATCCTTGACATATGTTGCCACACGAATTACATCCACAACACTTTTTTCTTTTGGCAGAATATCCTCGGCAACTGCTTTGTGGGCATCCTGCATAATTGCAATTTTAGTTTTGTCGGATTTTACCCTGTTAGAAATATCGTGGCACGCCCTATTAGAGTTCACTCTAACAGGGCACGATGTGCCATTTCTAACAGGGTTTATTCCGTCCACTATTTTTTTCAAGTTTTCCTCGTCGCAAAACCGCCACGGGCCATATTCATCTATGGAAAACATCTGCTTGCTGTTTCTGTAACCAAGTTCAACAATGTCTATGCCGGCGGCACAAACGGATTTATAAACATTTCTGACGGTTTCAAACGAGAATCTTGACTTGTTCATCAACCCACCGTCACGAATAGTACAATCAACTACTTTGATTTGCGGTCTATACATTTTTTCTCCATTCGGTCGCCTTTGGCGACCTCACCCCCGATTAAAATCGGGGGCTACATCATAATTTGAATTTCACGGGTGCACCTGATTTTTGAATCTTCCCTGATATTTTGCTTTGCCGGAAGTTTCCTGAATTACCAACTGACAAATTTTTGTACCCGGATAAACCGCAAGCGGAATCGGACCCATATTCGTAATTTCAAGCACCTGCTTATTGTTGATTCCGGGCTGAATTAAACCCGCCGTAACATGAACCATCAGTCCCAGCCGTGCATAACGGGAACGTCCTTCAAGCCACGCACAAAGATTTTCGCCTAATTTTATTCTTTCTCTGGTGATTCCGTGGACGACATCCCCCGCTCTGATGACAAAAAAATTTTTTACCCTGACAAGTTTCGTGATTTTTTCATAATCGCTTTCTTCGTTAACATGATAAATCCCGCGGAATTTCTTGAACACCCTGATTTCGTCGCCCAAATACAAATCAATTGATGCAGGACCGACCTGCTTGAATGAAAACGGCTCAATATCAATGTTGCCGTTTTTAATCTCTTTTAAAATTTCATCTCTCGTTAAAATTCCCATTAACCCTCCAATTTCGGAAAATTATACAAAAAAAATCTTGACAAATCAAGAAAAATTTTGTTAAATAATAAAAATTTAGAAAAGGAGGTTTTTCGTTATGAAAAAAGCACCGCCGGAAAAAGTATCTCAGGAACAGGTTGTTTTTAAGGTAGAGGAACTGGAACCGCTTTTATCACCGGACCCGATGAACATTCCTCCGTTTGAACCCGCAGCAATAAAAGTTAAGACGGGCGAGACGATGGTCATCAGACCGATGAAAAAGGAAGAAGCGCCTTTGCTTTTAAATTATCTGAAAAAAATTATGGAAGTTGACCATGATTTTTACGATATCGTGGGTGTCAGGGTTTATGCTGAAATTCTCGGCTGGATAAGAAACCGTCTTAAAGATCCTTATCAGATGGTCGGACTTATCGACGGTCACTTGGTCGGTTTTTGCAACGGACGCCTTATGAACGAGGACATAAGCATTTCGCTTCACACGATGGCATACAGACGCGGCGTGCGCGCGGGAGCAATCCTTTATTATGCAAAATGTGAATATGCTTTTGATGTGTTAAAACAAAAAGAGTTCTGGTCAACTTTTGAAAGTTACAACGGCTTAAAAAGATGGGGTATTGGAATGGCACAACCGTCATATCCATGGCCGGATATCCAGCATGAACTCGGCGGAGCCAAAGTATATTACATAACGAAAAAATACTGGGATACGACAGTAAAAAGGTATTTGCAGGATATGATTCAGTCAAAACTTGAAAGACCCGTTTCAAAAGAGTTATTAAAGAAAAACGAAAATATAATAGTTCCCGAAAAATTGGAAGAGGACTGAAGCCGTGAATCGTAAGTCGTAAGTGGGAAGTGGGAAGTCGTTAACTACTTACGGCTTACGGCTTTTTTAACCTGCCGAATCACCTACGGAAATTTCGCATCTAAATAAATGAATATAAATGAGAAAATTCTTGTTGAAAAATCGCAAAACGGAGACACCCATGCTTTTGAACAATTAATCAAAATACATGAGCAGAAAATCTATAATCTACTTTTGAATATGACGGGCAACAAAACCATTTCGGAGGATTTTTTACAGGAAGCATTTTTAAATGCTTGGCAAAAAATAAAAAGTTTCAGGGGCAACTCGGAATTTTCAACTTGGCTTTACAGAATCGCCGTAAATGCCGTTTTAATGAAACGGCGGAAAAGAAAAGTGATTCGCACCGTTTCTATGGATGTCCCGATTATCACGGAAAAAGGTGAAATAAAACGTGATTTTGCAGATGACTGGTCAAAAAGTCCGATTGCGACTTTGGAAAATACAGAATTAAAAAATAAGTTAAATAAAGCGATTGAATTGCTTCCTGGAAAATACAAAATGGTCCTAATTTTGCGTGATGTGGAAAATATGAGCAATGAGGAAGTGCAAAAGATACTGAAAATTTCTTTGCCGTCGGTAAAATCACGGCTTCACAGGGCGCGACTGTTTTTGCGCGAAAAACTTTCCGGATATTTTATAGCATCGGAATTTGAAAAGCGCCACAGAATCACACAGAAAACACACAGAAATAACTTCAGTGAAATTCTGTGACATTCTGTGGCTTATCTTGAGGGACACTGATGGAACACAAAATATTTTTACAATTATTATCGGATTTTATTGACGACGAACTGGATTTTGATTTATTGGATGAGTTTGAAAGGGAACTTGAAGATGACATCTGCTGCTGTTTTTTTAACACTTTCAAAAAAACTGTTGACTTATGTCATCAGATAGAAATGCAGGAAGTTCCGAAAATAGTGCATTACCACATTATTAAAACCATAGAAACCACTCCTCAAAAAAAAACCGCCGGAAGAAAAAGAAATCGCATAAAAAAATAATCCTATTAGTCCAAATGGTCTAATAGATTCCGTGTCAAGCACGGAATGACACTTCGTGTCATCTGCGTGTATCTGCGTCCATCTGTGGTTGCTTTTATACTTTCCTGTATATTACGAAATTTTACGGGCGTTACGGACG
>JACRDL010000100.1 GCA_016218625.1 Elusimicrobiota bacterium | reverse complement strand
TTCAAAACAAATGCTGAATTACATAATGAAGAAAATTGAAAGAGTAAAGATTATATAATTTTTAGCACTTTGCTAAATTATGCAAAATGTGCTCCGTCGGTGAAGTCAAAAAAATATACGTTTTCACGCTTTTTTTAGGTATTTATTTTTCTGTGCTAATCTTGAATTGATAGATTTTAAAACTTTTTGGCCACTTTCATAATCAGGAAATAATTGCAAACTTTTTTCAATTGATTTTTTCGCTTCCACTAAATCACCCTTGTAAAAATAACTCCAGCCCAATAACGCCCACGCATAATAATAGTCGGGCGCTTTTTCCACAAATTTTTTAGATTCTTCAATTGCTTTATCAAATTCAACGGTATCTTGATAATAATTTATATTTTTAGAATAATTTATTATTGTCTCTTTTTTGGTATGTTTTATATCTTTAACTACTAATAAAATTCTTCCAATCCAAACTAATACTAATATAGGGATTAGGACAAATATAATTCTGTATGCTTTCTTGCCGAACTGATTATGTTCCTGCAACTCAACTAAAATTTTCTGCAGAACTTCATTTTCCATAAATCCCCCTAATTCACAAAAATTTTATCGCGTTTGTGGCAATTCCCGATATTATCGGTAAAATGAAACTTCCGAATAAACGGTTCCAGATTGGAAAATTTGAGTCCATTATTTTGAAAGCAAAGGACGAGGCGGCAAGCACTTGCAACGGTATAAAAAATAAATTGCTGCCGACATCAAGCCAGAGATTTTTTCTCAGAGAAAACCAAATGGAAATTGCGGTAAGTGAAAGAATTATGAGTGTGAACCGTGAAAAAAACCAGCCGAGACGACTTAACAAATATGCAAGTTTATAGATATCACAGATTTTGGAAATAAAAGAAATAAAAATTATTAACATCGCGAAAAATGTTATTTTTGAATCATATTCTGATACCAAGGATTTTAATACTTCAACTTTTTTCAGATAAAAGTCCGTCACAATTCCTCTTAAATTTTTTGGAGCATTTTTTGGAATCGCTTGCCCAAGTTTATCCATTATCGGTGAGATAACCTCAACTTCAACCATCGGCTTGTCCGCGGAAAAACCGAGTTCACTCTGCAGATTTTTGAGTGTTTCAAGTTGTTCCGTATTAACCGGTTTTTGTACCGTTTCCGTTGTTTCTTGAAATGATTTTACTGCCCTTGTTATGTCACCGGTTGTTTTTTTAGCAATATTTTTACCGTACAGCGAAAAAACGGTTATACCTGCTAAAAAAAACAAAAATGAAAATTTCATAGTATTGGAATTTCAAAGGCGCCACAGAATCACACAGAAAACACACAGAAAAAGCACAAAAATAACTTCTGTGAAATTCTGTGAAATTCTGTGGCTTATCTTGTAAAAAATTACTTCTGAGTTAAAAATCCCACTGCTCTGTCAACTGAGTGAACGAAAGCAAAACCCTGTCCCGGTTTATCAAGTTTGCCTGATTTTATAATCGCTTCAAAAACGGTATCAGTATCTTCTTTTTTAGTGATAATTAAAATCACTTCTTTTTCAGGAGTAATAATTTTACCCCAGAAACCTAATTTCTGACGGACGCCTGTTCCTCTCGCATAAAAGACCGTAGCCCCTTCTGCGCCTGATTTAATTGCATCTTTTACAACCCTGTCGGCTTTACCTCTCTGAACAATACAGGTTATCAGATTTAATTCACTCATTTTTCCTCCAGTTTAAGTGTAATTGTTGTTATGTCTGTAACCGATGAAGGACCGAAATATTGAATGGGTCCCGGATAGAGATAATTTTCCGCCACTGCCCATGTATCTCTATTTTCAAGCAATGTTTTGAACGGTTTTCCGTCAAGCTTTACCAACGCTTTTTTAATTACCGGTTTTTCCTTGCCTTTTCTTCTCTCTATTGTCATCATCATCGTAAGCGGCACACCACCGCATTCCCAAAGTTCGGCTTTTTTTATAAGTTTTTTTACCGACGACAAATATCCAGTTAAACCATTAAGAACCAATACCGCCGAATTATATCCGAGTGCATAACAATAATTTGCGTCAAAGTTTGATGGCGCCCCGCATCGACCTTCATATCCGAAGAAATGGTTGATTGTAGAAAATTTTCCCGGATATTTTTCGTCTTTTTTCAGTTCCGATAATTTTTTCTTTACCATTTCTATAATAAGTTTTTCCGTCTCAATTTGTGAAACCTGAACATTGCCGTGAGGGTCTCTGTCAATCAGAAGTTGAGATGAAATAATGTTCGGCAGTGATTTCATAAGCGTTGCAAGGTTTTCAGGGAGTTTTTCACAAACGAAATTCTTTTTTTCTTCAGGGGTGTTTATGGAATTAAGTGCTGCCTCATTTTCCGCCAAAACATCATTTAATGCTGATATAAGTTCTTTCATTTCAGGTATGAATTCAATCAAACCCTCAGGCACAAGCACAACACCGAAATTCTTTTTTAACTCGGAACGTTTTACGATTATATCAACAATACCGTTCACAATCTGTGAAAGCGTCATTTTTTTTATAAGAACCTCTTCCCCTATAAGCACTATATTCGGCTGTGTCTTTAATCCCACTTCAAGTGTAATATGGGATGCGCTTCTTCCCATTAGCCGTATAAAATGCCAGTATTTCCGTGCAGAATTGACATCACGGCAAATATTTCCGACTACTTCTGCATATATTTTCGTCGCAGTGTCAAAACCAAAAGACGCCTCAATCTGCTCATTTTTTAAATCGCCGTCAATTGTTTTAGGAACACCCACAACACTTATATTAACCTTTTCTTTTTTAAAATATTCCGTCAACATTGCTGCGTTGGTATTTGAATCATCACCGCCGATTACAACCAACGCATCAATTTTATTATCAATTAAGTTTTTTTTCGTCTGTTCAAACTGTTCAGGTGTTTCTATTTTTGTTCTACCCGACTGTATAATATCAAACCCGCCGGTATTTCTGTATTCATCAATCAGATTTTTTGTGATTTCTTTCCATTTATTTTCAAGTATTCCTGAAGGTCCGCCGAGAAAACCAATAAGTTTATTTTTGGAATTTGCTTTTTTCAGTCCATCAAAAAGACCTGCGATAACATTATGCCCGCCAGGTGCCTGACCGCCGGAAAGAACAACCCCAACTTTTATTATTTTTTTCGAGATTTCAGAATTTTTACCTTTAATGAAATTTACTATCGGCATTCCATAGGTATTCGGAAAAAGTTTTTGTACAGTTTCGTGGTCGCTAACGCTCTTTGTAGGTGTTCCTAATTTCGGTTTTACCGCCGGCGGCCCGTTTTTTAGAATTTTCGGCAGAATCGGTTTAAACTTCGCCCTTTCCGCTTGAAGTTCAGATATTTTTTGATTTGACATACTGCAACTACCTCCTACTTTATTTCGGTTTTGCCCAATCTATTTTTCTAAACAGAGTTCCTCTTTCTATTTTGTCGAAACCTTCCTGCAACACCCTGATTTCTTTCCAGATAGTATCAATTATTTTGTGTACCTCTTCATCCACCTTTTTTTGTGCTTTTGGAATTTCAACATGGCTAAACCCCAAATCGGGACTGATACTTATGCTTTCTATTGTATTCTTTATCCTACTTAACCCATCATTGTTTATCTGTGCGTGTCTATATTCGTGATTCCACACTTCCTTCAAAAATGCTTCCCAATAATATAACTCCTGCTCGTCTACGTTTTCCGGAACGTTCCAGTAAGGCAACATGATTTTATTTGTATAGGAAATGGTTATATCCATAATTTTAACGACACCGTTTTCTTCTCGGATTTTGAAGGTAAACCTTGGTTTTACAGAGCATGTCGCTATCGCCCTGTTTTCATCTATTTTAGGACCTACCGTGCAGACATTGGAATATGCCTCTTCAAAGTTTTGTCCGCTGATATTGTAATATTCATATTCAAGTTTTGAGTAACCCAAATCTGCATAAAACGGAATATCTTTGTACATTTTGAATTTGTCAGAGGAATGTCTTCTGTTTTTTCCGGAAACAGCGGCGGAATTTTTTGTCTTTGGGTCATACTTGCATTTCTCATATTTTTTAACATCACTGCTGGAAAATTTCATGCTTCCGAAGGAAAATTCAACTTCTTTTAAAATATATCTTATCACAAAATAAAAACCCCCCCCGGATAAAATAAAAACGGATATGATAAAAATTAGGTTTTTAACCACCCTATCTCCGACTACTTTACATTTAATCCGCACCGTCGAATTTTTCAATACCTGAAATCTCAGGTTTTTTGATTTCTACATTCACGGGTTTAATGTATTTTTTTACTATTTTTTCCGTATTGACGACATTCAGTTTTTCGTAAAGAAAGACAAACTTCTTTTCAAGTTCCGACATAATCTGACTCTTGATGTTTTCGTCAATTGACCATGTTTCCTTCTTGAATTGTCCCCACGCTTTTTTGCGGGTTTTGTAGAAAAACTGTGAGTCCGATTCCCCCTCTTTTCTTTCGTTAGCAGCGTTTGTTTTAAGCCACTCGTAGATTTTGTTTTTCAAATCCGCCGGAAATGAAGGATGGTCAAAAATCATATTCTGAAATTCGGTCGCAAGATGAATTTCGGCGGTGCCTGTTTTTGGAAACTTGTCAAAAAGTTCCGACGGCAGAGTTGATGCGCCGTGCTGAACGCATCCGGCAAGTCCATAGTCCTTTTTGGAAATTGATGAAAGTTTTTCAAGCGTTTCAAAATCAAGTTTTACCTTTGCGATTTTGCCATCGGCAGTCGGAATACCTCCGTGAACAGTTCCCGTCTGAACAGCCATTTTTGATATTCCGATAATTCCCCGCCCAAGTGTTTCATTGTAGCCATCCATATAAGCACGGAGTTCTTCCTCGTTTGAATTTTTTCCGCCTATCTCTCCTATTTCTCCGCCGAGCATAACCGTTACGCCCTTTGGTTCAATTGAGCGGATATAATTTGTAAGTTCAACCGCTAAACTATAATTTGGTTTCTGCTGCTCTTTTACCGTCAGCTTTGACAAGTCAACAAGTGTTGAGGTATCAAGGTCAATTGAATAAAAGCCCGCATCAATTGATTCCGCAATCAATTTTTTTATTCCATCAAGTTCTTTTGCCGGGTCTGTCTTATATCCCTTTTCTTTCACCTGAAAATGGTCACCCTGAATAAAAATGGGATATTTGTAATTCTCTTTAAGTGCTGCGGCGAGAACTGATGAAACGAATTCCGACGGTTTCTGTTCGCAGTATCCCATTTCGCTTCTTGCAATTTCAAAAATAATTGCCGCTGAATTTGTTTTTTTTGCTGCACGAAAAGCGGCCCGTGCCATGTCATATGCCATACCACGTAGATTCATAGCAGGCACGGTAATTCCGGAAACTTCCCCCTTACCCATTGCTCTGTAAAGTTCACAAAGAGAGGCAGGTCCCATTCCTTTTTCCTGCGCCTTTTTGCGAATAAGATACCTGCAAAACTTTTTCGTCTCATCATCACCAAACACCGCATCGTTAATCAAAACATCAACATCATTGTACTTTTCCATTGTTCCTCCAATTTTAACCTTTAACCGTTAACCTTTTACCTTGTTTATATTCACCGATTTTTCTATATTTTTTGTACCTTTCTTCAAGTAATTTTTCTATTGATAATTTTTTAAGTTCCGAGAGATGTTTTTTTATTGAAGTTGAAACTATTTTTGCAGTTTCTTCAATATTTCTATGACACCCGCCCAACGGTTCTTTTATTATTTCGTCAATGATTCCGAATTTTTTTAAGTCCTGCGCTGTGAGTTTTAATGATTCCGCAACCTCCGGAATTTTTTCCGTTGCTTTTTCTTTGAACAAAATCGCGGAACAGCCCTCGGGGGAAATTATGGAGTAAATAGCATTTTCAAGCATTAAAATCCGGTCACCGACGGAAATCGCCAAAGCCCCGCCGCTGCCGCCCTCTCCAATAACACAAACAATAATCGGAATCTTTAACTGTGACATCTCAAATAGATTTCTTGCGATGGCTTCCGATTGGCCTCTTTCCTCGGCGCCTATTCCCGGATATGCCCCGGGAGTATCAATAAAAGTAATGACGGGTCTGCTGAATTTTTCGGCAAGTTTGAATATGCGGAGCGCTTTTCTGTAACCCTCGGGATTAGGCATTCCGAAATTTCGCGACATATTTTCATCCGTATTTGAACCTTTCTGGTGACCCACTATCGCAACCGGTTCGCCGTTGAATTTTGCAAATCCCGAGACAATTGCCTTATCATCGACAAAATGTCTGTCGCCGTGAAGTTCTACGAAGTCAGTCATAATATGACTTATGAATTCAAGTGTGTGGGGTCTGTTGGGATGTCTTGCAATTTGTACTTTTTGCCATGGTGTAAGAGACGAAAAAATATCCGTTTTCAGTTTCTCACATTTTTCGGTTAGAGTTTTTGTTTCGTAGGATAAGTCCTGTTTCTGCTCTGCGGAATATTTTTTTAACTCTGAGATTTTGTTTTCGAGTTCCGCTATGGGTTTTTCAAAATCAAGATATGTAATTTCGGACATATTTCGCTTCGCTCATAACACGGAACAGAATCGGAACGAGACACGGAACAGACACAGAACAGTTCCGCGTCAGTTCTGTGTTCTCTTAGAACTTTCCCCTGTAATTTACAATTGCGATTCTTTCGGACCGGGTTCCCTTAAAAAGATTTCTGCCGGCAACGGATACATCAACATTAGAGGTTACAAAAAGTTTCATGCCGAGATTTGCGCGGTTTTGCGGCATTTTTTTGATGTTGTCATATTCGCCAAGCAAAAGCACTTTGTTTTCAATTCCGAAAGAGGCACCGACAAAACCATAGACGCCGTCTTTGTCAAAATCAAAGATATTACCGCCACCCGACATCTCGAGTCCGGGAAGGAGATATTCCCGTGTTAAAACCAGATAAACGCCTTTTTCACGGTATTGATATTTGTCGGTATCACTGTTGTAAATGCCGTAGCCCTGTCCGTCGTAACCGAGAGATATTGCGGGAAGTTTCAGCCCTCCTGCGAAAACCCGCGCCTTGAACAAAATTGCGGGCGGACGGGTATCTATTTTTTCACTTCCCGCGCCGATAAGTTTGTCCACATCCCAAGAAATTCCGATATTTATCGGCTTAAACACGCCGAAAGTCATTTTTGAAAGAACACCGCCGGCACCGTGCAGACGAAAACTCAAATCGTAATCTGAGTACTCAACTACCTCTGCCGTCGGAATATCAATTATTGAAGACGGGTTGGGTGTTTTGCAATAGAGGCAGTTGATAGTTGATAGTTCATAGTTCATAGTTAAAAACAGAATAAAATACAAACATCTTGTTATCTTTCTACGAACTCTGAACTCTAAACTCTGAACTGATTTTTTCATTTCTTCATCTCCTTCTTTACCGGTTTGGGAAGTGGAGGTTTCCATCCGAGTTTGTAAAGCGCAGTTCTGGCGGATTCTTTTATGTTATTACTAGTTTCGGTATTAAATATTTTTTCAAGAACCGATATTGCAGATGCATCGCCGATGTTTCCGAGAGTCTCAATTGCCTGTATCTGTACATCTTTATCGTTAACAAGTTTGATAGCAACGGATAATCCGGATTTGTTTCCTAATTTCCCTAAAGAAGATGCCGCGGCTATTTTTATATTTTTATCGTCGCTTTTGAGAAGTTCTTCAATGTTCGGTTCGGATGATTTATCTTTTAATTCGCCTAATGCCGAAATCTGTGTCGTTACCAATCTTTTATATTGTCCAAGGTGATACGGTTCTTTTAGCACAGCGTCAGTTTTCATTTCTTCAGCCGAAACTAAAAGCGCATCTTTTATCGCCGGAGCCGCTTTCACATCGCCGATTTTACCTAATGCCTGCGCCGACATAAGCCGTATATCGGGATTTTTATCCTTTAATAAAGGAATAAGCGAGTCAACAGCACCGGAAGCACGCATATTTCCCAAAATTAAAATTGCCTGCATTTTCACTGAGTTGTCAGGGTCATTTTTAACCCTCTCAATAAGTCCTGTCTGTGCTTTCGGGTCGCCGATATATCCCAGCGCCACACACGCGCTTTGTCTTACCTGCGGTTCTTTATCGTCTAAAAGTGAAATAATTTTATCTGCTGCCTGCTGTGCTCTCATAAGTCCGAGAGAATCACAGGCGGCAATTTTTACTCCCGAATCAGTATCACTTAATACGTCAATTAGAATTGAAATATCATTCTGGTTTCTTTGTCTGCCGATGTTGTCAACAGCAATTCTTCTTTTCACCGCTTCAGTTGATTTTAGCATCTGATAATAATCAACCGGTTTTGGTTGTGAAACGGCCGGTGCAGGAGCCGGTGCGGGTTTTGATACGGTTGCCGGATTCTTCGGAGTGCTCTGCACACCTGCCTGTCCTGTAGACAGACCTATTCCCATCTGCTGTGCCATTCCCTGTGAAACAAAAACCGCGAAAACCATCCCGACGAATGCCGGGATAAAAAAACTTTTACGCATAAACTACCTCCCATTTTTTAGCGAGTGGCGAGTAATGACAGGGTTTTCCCTAAAGGGACTTCCTGTGATCGCCCTGCCTAATAGCGAGGGGACCTCGCAACTACTTTCTACTTGTTAT
>JACRDL010000096.1 GCA_016218625.1 Elusimicrobiota bacterium | reverse complement strand
TTCAAAACAAATGCTGAATTACATAATGAAGAAAATTGAAAGAGTAAAGATTATATAATTTTTAGCACTTTGCTAAATTATGCAAAATGTGCTCCGTCGGTGAAGTCAAAAAAATATACGTTTTCACGCTTTTTTTAGGTTATAAATAGTTTGAGAGAAAAAGATTACCTCAACATACTGTTTTTCTCCGGCGGTTCGAATGTCCTTTCATCGCATCCGCTTCCTGCTACTGGGGAAAATAAGGCAGACGCAATACACATGCTTGACTCTATGAGAGGTTCCGGGGGAACTGAGATACTCAGTGCCTTACAGAGAGCGCTTGCACTTGAAAAAAAAGAAGGTCTTTCTCGGATTATTGTCACCGTAACCGACGGTTATGTCTCGGTGGAAAAGCAGGCGTTTGACCTTATTCGGAATAATCTGGGTGAGGCGAACTTCTTTGCGTTCGGAATAGGCACAAGTGTGAACCGTTACATAATTGAAGGGATGGCGCGAATAGGCAAGGGCGAACCTTTCGTCGTAACCAACCAGCAGGAAGCGAAAAAAACGGCAGATAAGTTTTTGAACTACGTCCATCATCCTCTTCTTACGGACATAAAAGTGGATTTTGGAGATTTTGAAGTTTATGATGCAGAGCCGCCCTCTCTTCCCGATCTTTTTGCCTCCCGCCCTCTGGTCATTTATGGCAAGTACAGAAACGCGTCCGGCAAAATAAAAGTAACCGGTCGCACAACATCGGGACAATATAAAAAAATGGTTGATGTAATGAAAACTTCGGAAGATAAAGATAATGTATCGCTAAAATATCTTTGGGCGCGTGAAAAAATAGCGCGGCTTGCCGATTACGCAAAAGTCGGACAGGACGTAAAAGAAGAAGTGACAGAATTGGGTTTGAAATATCATCTGATGACAGAATATACTTCTTTTGTCGCTGTTGATTTAATGAAAAGAAATACAGGTGAAACGGTGACAGTGAAACAACCGCTGCCTCTCCCACAAGGCGTCAGCAATCTCGCGGTTGGTTATGCAAAGTCCTGTTCAAAATCAAAAATATTACCCGGTTTTGAAAGTGAAAAAAAGTGCGAAGAAATATCAGAAAAATGCACGGTAGACAGATATGCAAATATCAAAAGAGGGAACAGCGTTGAAAAAGAGGCGTCTCATAGAATAAATGTAACTGGCGGAAAACTCCCTGCCGGAATAACCCTGTACGAAATTGAAAATATAACATTAAGTAAGATTAAAAAAGAACTTGAAGAAACATTCAAGAATTGGGGACTTACACGGGTAAGTATCGTAGTTGATGTGAAAAGAGGCAATGTCGTATCCGTGAAAGTAAAAAAATATACCGGCAAGAAATGCTTGGCGAATGTGCTTGAGAAGATATTCAAAAAAATTCAATTCAACAATACCATAACAGTGACGGTTGAATTGGATATAGATTACATCTGAAAACGTAATCAAGGAACGGGGCATCCTGTTCCCGCAGGCCGCCCCGTTTTTAATAAAGTTTTTTTGAAGTAGTAATGTAAGTATTTCTTTAATAAGTCCTAATATGTTTTTTTGATATTTGAACGGAAAATGTTTAAAAAATAACCGAAAACATAAATAAAAAATGTAAGGCGGCTCCGTTTTGTCCGATGATAAACCGGTAATTTTTTGTTTGAAAAAGTACTTGACAAAACACCAAAAATACTTTATACTTATATTATAAATGAAAAAGGCAAACTTCAGACATTATCTGAGGGGCGCAAAGCTACGGGACCTATTTGGTTAGTCCGGCTGCCATTTTGTATAAGGGTATTTAAAAAATATAAATTGTTGCGAGTATAATTGCCGAATTGACTTTCCGTAGTTAGTAATGATGGGTTTGCAGAATCTGTCATTATGTTTGATAGGATATGGAAATGGTTCGGTTTTTGTTTTTCACAAAAAGGCAATAAAATTATGAAAAAGAAAATAATATTTATCGGAGTAGTGATATATTTTGCATTTAATGGTTTGGCTAAATCTGCGCAGATTACCGTTGAATTTTATGACATTTCGCCGCCGTACGTAATTCAGGGCGACCAGAACAAATCTATGGTGTGGATTAAGATGAAAACTGACGTTTCAACGGCAACTTGGAAATCAATTTTGATAGAAAGGATTCCGGTATATCAGGCGGCGGAACAGGGTGCGGGAGGCGGAAGCAACAAAGATGTTCAGTATATAAAAGTTTACAGAGATGCTAATTTGGACGGTGTTTTGCAGGTTGGTGATGACCCGCTCATTTCTTCCGGAATAGATCAATTTCCAGCAGATATCGTTGCTAATTCCAAACTTATTAATTTAACAGAACCACAGCAGATAAATGCTTTATCTTGGAAATCATATCTGATTGTTTATGATGTTTCTCCGACGGCGTTAAGGGATAATACGCTCGGAATGAAAATTGCATCAAATGCTTACATTGTACCAGAACCAGGTGGCGGTGATACGGTTAATGCTTTTCCTTCATTTGAAACCGAACCGGCAGCAATAGGTCCTATAAAAGTAAGCGCTATCGGCAGTTTTGATATGATGCCGGTCGGACTCACCCAGGACAGGCAGTATCCTCTGATGTCTTTGGATATGAAAACAAATGTCAATTACGTCGGCTGGTCGGGGCTTTTGATTGAGCAGACAGGAGATATTCAGAGTGATGTTGTTCCGCCGTTAAAAGGCGACGGTGCATTGGATCAGATTGGACTTTACAAGGACAACGGTGATTTAGTGTACGGTTCAGGCGATGTGTTTATCTCGTCGGTAACTAACGGGATTGTTAACTTTAATAACGGTGTGGCGCAGCTCTATTTCTCAACACAGACCATCACCACAATCCCGGCGAAGTACTTTATCGTCGGAAAAATCGGAAGAACTGATGCGGAAGGTAATTCAACGGAAGGCCAGACCGTCGGAATAAAAATTTCCGCTTACAGTTACTTTACGATAAATCCCTATTCAGCGATTGCTTCAACAGAAAATGCATTCCCATATGATTCGCCTAAAGGTATAATACGGCATTATTCAAAACCGAGCACGCCTAAAATTTATGTTGACGAATGGATTGGCACGGAAAATAAATTAAGTGTAGCATGGGATCCTGCCGTATCTCCCGACCCTGCAAACTATCCTATAGTTTATTACGAGTACGGAGTTTTTACGATGCCGATTACCCTTGATGAGCAGATACCAAACTTTACCGGTGCTTACCAGAACGTCGGATTGTCAACATATGTTGTAGCCAGCATGCCTCTGCCGTTGGACCACGGTGCGACATATTATTTTGTGCTCAGATCTGTAAATAGTATAGGAATTATATCATTGCCGGGCATGGCATCATTCAGGGTTGATTTAACTCCGACTACTGCGCCAGGCAAACCGGTTCCTTCAACATATTTATCAGGAGTGCCTGCCACACAATATACGGTTAACTGGGGATTTTCCATTGACCCTGAATCAGGAGTTTCCGCCTACGAAGTCCAGGAAAAAGAAGATAGCAGTCCTGTTTGGAAATGGTATGATGTCAATGGTGATGGTCTTACCTCAAACCCATCCGACCCGCATACTTTATCATCCGATAAGATTCAGGGCGGTATAACTAAACTCGTTGTGCTGGGAAAGAAATTCGGACATTTCTATGCATATAGAGTCAGGACCCAAAATAGAGCAAATTCTTGGAGCGAATGGTCGGATACGTCAGTATTTGCCCCGACAAGTGAAGTATCTGATGGTTTATCTCAGTTGAGCAATTTCCCTAATCCGTTCAATCCGAATAGTCAGACGACAACGATTGCGTACGTTTTAAAAAACAGCGCCGATGTGGAAATAGATATTTATGATTTAATCGGAGACATTGTAAAGAGAATAAATATCCCCGCAGGCACTCCTGGCGCAATTTCGGGACCTAACGGAGTTAGTTGGGACGGTAAAAACGGCATTGGTAAAACGGTTGATATCGGAGCATATATTTGTGTGGTTAAATACGGCAGTACAAAATTAAAAACCAAGATAGGCGTGAAATAAAATGAAAAAAATCTTTGTTTTTATTCTGCTTATAAATACTTTTTCATTCGTATATTCGGTCCGGCAATATGGCGGGTTACCCGGATATTTTTTAGATTTGGGCGTCGGTGCCCGGGCATTAGGCATGGGACGCAGTTTCGTCGCAGTTGCAGACGACGTATCGGCGGTGTACTGGAATCCCGCCGGGCTTTCCCGATTGGAACGGGGAGAAATATCCCTGACCCATATTTCTTTATTTGAAGACACATATTATAATTGCATCGCTGCCGCCTCGCCGTTTAATAAAAATTGGACATTAGGTTATGCGTTGATACAGCAATATACCGGCGGAATTATCAAGCGGGATGAAAGCAATATAGTCACCGGCGAAATGTCCGACCAGAACACTGCTATGTTTTTTTCCGGCAGTCATCCTGTCAATCGGGAAATAATCGCCGGTTTTAGTATAAAAATGATTAACAAGGTATTCGGCAGTATAAATAAAAGCTGGTTCGGACTGGATATGTCCGCATTGTATTCTCCGCTGGATTATGTCGATATCGGGTTGAATTTTCAGAATTCCTTGAGAACGGTTTTTGAACGCAGCGATGATGAAGATTATATCGTTCCAATAAAAACAAGATTGGGTGCGGCGGTAAAACCGCTTGATGATAATCTGATTATATCCGCAGACATTGAAAGTGTATCGGATTATTTTCTGAAATTTCATTCCGGTATTGAGTGGTGTTACCGCGGTATGTTAAAGTTAAGAGGAGGATATGACGCCGGAAATTTAACTTTTGGGTTTGGTTTATCGTACAATAATTACGGATTGGATTATGCCTTACAGAATAATCCTTTGGGTTTGAGTCATAGAATAACGGTTGATTATAAATTCGGAAAAAACGTTTCAAAAATAAAGGAAAGCAAGAGTCAGGTCGAAAAATATGAAATTTATGTAAACGCGATGAAAGAAATACCCGTTGCAGTATATCATCTGTTTGCCGATAGAAATGTTTCAGTGATAAATGTAAAAATCGGAAATACTACCAAAAAAGAAATGAAATTCAAGATTTCCTACCGTCTTGGTCCCGGAAATATTGTTGAAGAAAAAGAGATAACAGTTCCGGCAGAACAAACAAAAAACATAGATTTAATTCCTGTGCTTACGCAGGATGAAATTAGGGCTTTATCGGTAGTGCCGACGCCGGGCAACATTTTTGTTGAAGTGAGCAGGATTATAAAAAAAGAAAAAGCCATGTCGGTATTCAAAAATTCATATCCCGTAATTTTGCTGCCGTACGACCAATTTACTCCGCAAATAATCGATGCAAAAGAAGAAATCTTTAATTTGTCTGATACCTTAGTTAATTGGGTGACATCTAATGACCGTAATTTAAGCGGGGTGCTTTCTAAAGCAAGCGATAAAGGTGCTGGTCTAAATCCGCCGGTAAAAATAAACGGTTCGGATTACCTTTCGCAGATAAAATTAATTTACGATACATTACAGGAAGACTATAAGATTGTTTGCATAAATGAACGCGTTGCATATCAGAATACGCAGAGGATAAAATTACCGTCAGATACATTACAAAACAAAGGAAACAGTATAGAACTATCGGTATTATTTGCCGGTTTATTGGAGAGCATAGAGATAGACCCGATTCTTGTAGTATTCAGGAAAGACAGCACTGCCGCGGTCGGTTGGAAAACGCAAATTAATGGTAAGGAAGAGTATAATTTATTTGCTGCGACAGTTTTCGGTGAAGATTTTAAAAATGGTATTTCTCAGGGAGAAAAATTGATAGAGGATACCGGGTTGCAGAAAGAATTCAAAGAAGGGATCCCGTTTGATAAAAACGGCATTTTCTCAAAAGAACCGGATATTCTAATTTTAGACGTAAAAAAAATAAGGGCACATGTTCCGCCGAGCCCTTATATTCCCCGCTAAGTTTAAATAATTTATGCCGCTTGAAGTATTCATAAAAAATATACTAAGATTATCTAATATTAACACCGTCGCCACTGCCCGCGACCCCCGCTTCATCAAAGAATAATGTTAAAGATAAACGTCGTATAATGTTACTATTATACGACAAAATAGGGGTATTTAAAAAGAGTTGAGATTAGCCCTCTGGTTTGGACTTAAATATCCAAGCCAGAGGGCTTTTTTTATTTCCTGAAAAACGGCGGTGGAAAATGGTCGACGCTGATTTTTATCAGGAAGTGAAAAGGAGGATATGAAACAAAAATTCTATAAATAAAAATGGTTAATAGGTAGGCACGGTGCAGTAGGACAAAGAGCCGCCGGTGGAGAGAAATCTTCGTCGGCGGTTTTTTTTATTTCCAAAAACGGAGGTCAAGATGAAAGATTTTTATGAGTATTGTGAACGGGTAAAAAAATACCCGTTCCTTAAATATAGGCAGTTGATGGAACTGCTTTCAACCAAGTGCGATTGCGATGTAAAAACGGTGGTAGAGTGCTACCAGCGGCTCGTCTGCTCTCTTGTGAGGAATTGGCTGGAAAATGCCAGAAGGTACGGCGTGTCGCCGATGGACCTTGTTCAGGCGGGGAACATTGGCTTACAGATGGCAATTGAGAGTTTCAATTGCGGTCGTGGGCGGGGTTTCTTTTCATATGCCAAGGACTCCATCAAAAGTTACATTGAGTGTGAGTTTTATAAGCACACAGTTCATTACCGACTTAAAGGCAAAAAACTCGCTGCTCAACATGAGGAAGAGCGGAAAAAAAATATGCTGCTTTGTAAAGAGACGGAGCCGCTTAATCTTTACCCTGTGACATATCTTTCACAGGTAATCGGTGAAGATGAAGAAGGCAACCCTCTTAAATTTGAGGATGTGCTTCCCGATGAGGAGATGGATAGGTGGCAGTTAAAACTGGAAGTAAATGGCCTTCTCAAATTTTTGAAGAAGACGAATGGAAAGATTCACCATCTGGCACCGGAGATAATTCAGTTGAGAAACGGCATTGGCAAATATAGAGGCAGTAAGCCGCTGACACTCAAGGAAACGGCGATAGTTGTTCATATGTCCCCGGAATGGGTGAGAAAGATTAATGGTAAAGCGATGGAATACCTGAAATCGGAATTTTGCTCCGTTTCTGACCGGTAGTACATTATTACAGTTGTTATTTTCATTTTGTCGGTTTATATTAACCAGTAGAGGCAAAGGTCGATAAGGAGGATGATAACGGCTGCGGTAGGAATTTTAAAAAAGTTTCTATCGCAGCCAAAAAAATTATGACGAAACAAGATTTTGTGATGAGGAAGTTTGAGTGTAATTTTTGCCGCAAGAAATTCACAATTGACGTTATGGGACCCGATAAATTCCAAACATCGGGAATCGTCAGAAAAATAAAATGCCCTTACTGTAACAGGAAAACAAAAATCCTACTACCGAAATCAGAAAGCAATCGGTATCATCGTATTTTATGCGAATAGAAACGGAGGAAAAATTGAACGATATAGAATCAACCCGACAGCAAACCGAAAAAGTTATCAAACAAATATCAAAATATGAATTTCAATTTCTGAAAATACTCACGGAAGCGAAACATTTTGATACCGCATGTCAAAGGTTCGGCATTGCAAGACGGAAAGGATTTAATTTATTGAAGAAATTTCAGGATATGGAACTCTTATCGTATTATTGCTATGGGCATGTCGGATTTTCCGGCATCTCGGTTATTTGTGATATTTATGACGATGTCAAAAAATACATTTCCGAAATACCCGCCGGCAAAGTTAAAAATATATTCACCAATCCGGCAGTAATAATGGCGTATCTCCGTCTGAGACGAAAATATCACAATGTGTATCCTGAAATACCGCTTGTGGCTTTCATAGAATTGTCGGCGGTGCGTCATCTTTTTACCGAGAAATGGCACAAATGGTATTTTTTAACTTGCAGAGTTGATTTTCTCGTTTGCGCACTCATTGACAAACCCATATTTGCAGTAGAAATTGACGGCTCGTATCACTCTCAACCGGAGATAAAACAGAAAGATGATTTCAAAGAGCGGCTGCTCACCGGAGTCGGTTTGTCCATTCGCAGAATCGCTGTAAAGGACATCGAAAATATATGAAAATATGGAATGTCATAACCAGACACGCGATACTGATTGTCAACGCCGAAACGCCCGATGATGCACTCAAAAAATCGCATGTAAATCCTGATGAAAACGCTTTTGTAAGAGAATGCGAAAATATTTTTGAGCCGAGTTTCATTGTAAATCTTGTTTCATATTCGGTAAAACGGTTGGGCGTATTGATAGATTTTAACAAATTGTGCAGAAACATATTGGAGAGTGAAACATTGCTACGGGAAAAACTGAAAGAATATACGAGCAATACTGAGTTCGGCTCCGAGCATCTGTTATACGGTCTGGTAATTATGGGCGATGATTCCACGCGGGAATTTTTCAGGAAAAAAGGAATTACCGAAGAAAAACTTTTGTGCGGGATAGGTAACTTTTGTTTTTATAAACCCGAAGAGCAGCCGAAAGACCTGATGCTTGAGAATTTTACAGAAACCATTTATTGTTGCGGAGTATATCTTGACGCCAGAACGCTCTTTTTATCAATTTTGAGAGAAGGAATGAATGCGAGAAAAATAATTAAATTCATCGGTCACAATCCGAAAGAACTGATTAAGGAATATGCTGATTTCTGCGGTATTAGCGAATATTTTCTAAAAAGCGGCGAACCGGTCAATAGGTATGATTCGGAAAATTGTCTCGACGGGATTGACATCTACAAGTATGTGAAAAATCAAACTATCCGTGTAAATCGGATAACCCGGCATCTCAAGGAATGCAAAGGGCTGTGTCTAAAAACCGCAGCGTTCGTTAAGCAAATTGAAGCGGAAAAGAAAAAACCGGAGTTATTATGGTGATGAAAAAAATATCACGATATCGTCTTATGAGAATGCGAAAGATTTCCGCCCGTGAAGGCTGTGAACTCGTCGGTAACGAAGTGTATGCGTTCTGTTATATCTGCGGGAAAAAAGACAAACTTGAAAATTTCACCATAGATCATTTTGTCGCTCATTTTAATGGTGGAACAGACTGCTTAAAAAACCTGCGTATCTGTTGTACGGAATGCAACCGGAAGAAGGCCGAGACCGAGCGGCCTACATTGCCTCACTCAAGAATTTAGTATCTGTTCATCAGACCAATACGGAAGTTCTTCCGACGGAAAATATGGGAAATAAAGAGAATGGAAATATGCCAAAAACTTTTAGTTTTTTTTACTGGATGGAAAAGGGAGATGATTCAACCGACACCGACGCTCAAATAAGATATTACACCGAAGCGCTCAAGTGCTGGAACGAAACCGACGGTAATAATATCAAAGCTGACGCTTACTATGAACGCGGAAGATGTTATAGAAACAAGGGATTGTACGATGAGGCAAGAAAAGATTTTAACGAGGCAATACTACAAAATCCTCAATATGCCTGCGCTTATTACAACTGTCTGTTCTTTACGCATTCCGACAGAAAAGAATATGTCACTGCGATATTGCAATTCCATATGACCACAGAACTTGATTCAAAATACTGTTATGCTGTTGGCTGTCATGATAGGGGGCTCGCATACAGCGACGAGCAATTATACGAAAAAGCAATAAATTATTTTGACGATGTGCTCAGTCATCAGCCGAAAGATTATTTTGCGTTCAATAACCGCGGGATTGTCTACAGTGAAATGAAAGAATATGACCGTGCGATACAGGATTTTGATAAGTCACTGGAACTAAACCGGAAATTTGAGTGTGCCTATAATAATCGCGGTTATGTTTATTTCAAGAAAAATAATTATGAAAAAGCGATGACGGATTTCAACAAAGCGCTCAAATTATGTCCGGGCTTGTCGTCGGCGCACTATAACCGTGGAAATATCTATTACAAAAAAGGTGCTCTCAATAAATCGCTAAAGGACTTAAATAATGCTATAAAATTTGACCCGATGAATGTCGGCGTCTACTACATTCTCCGAGGGATTATTTACACAGCCAAAAAGGAATACGACCACGCGGTAGATGACTTTGGCGAAGCGTTAACACTTGACCCGAAATACTCGATTGATTACTTCAACCGAGCGTTTGTATACAAGCACAAAAAATAATGGAAAAAGAAAAGATTATTGAGGCGCTCATTACCGACGAACTCTGCCGCGGGGTGCGCTTCTACCATCGGAACAGGGAATTATCAAACGTTCAGGAAATCGTGCAAAAGATTCTCGGAGCCGACGAACATCTGATGATAGACAATTCCTGTTCCCGCCCCGAAATAGTGAACTGAACAGACGCGAGGAGAAAATTATGAAAAAAAGAGACGAATTAAATCACATAGCCAACTGTCCGACTTTATACTTAGACGAAAAACCGACATTGAGAGGTAAAGAGTTAAAATCATATATTATTTATTTTGAATCATTAGACGAGAACATTTCGCGTAATCCTAAATATGTCCAAATCACCAGGAATCTTTATTGTTCACCGATAGAGCAAGAAGCAAGAAAATATTGGTTCAAGCACAGTGAAAAGTATAACGCTGTTTTAAGTAAACTGACAAAACATATTCCAGACAGTATCAAGAAACAGGAAGCAGAAAAAATATTAGATTGGAAAGACAAAATTGCAGACGGGATTATAAGAGAGCAGATATATCCGATTGTAAAGCCCGAACTTATAGCGGAGTATAAAATAATGTATCCGAAGAGTTGGAAAAAGAAACTAAAAAAAATTAATAAACCGTATTACCATTTTAAATACGACAGAATTATCAATCTTCCGGGAGTATTAAAAGTATTGGGTGGAAGAGATTATCTGTCCCAAATCTTTTATGTTAAAGACGGGAAAAAAGAATTTATTGTATGTGGATATAACAGTTCCAGTGGTGGCAGGCAGCACCTGAGTTTAATGGGCGAAGCATTCGCTGAACATAACGAAAAAGTCGCTATCCCGACGGAAATTTTCGTATATAACAGCAGAAATATATTAAAACACATTGCATCTTACAAACAATTGGTTTTAATCCCTGGCGTCTGTATTATGCAGCGGGATTTCCCGCATTTAGAGATGTTTGATTTAAAAAAATGTAAGTCCCGCATCGCTGTTCAACACCCTTTGACATTACCTTTTTACAGCAGGTTAGGAATTAACTAATTTATCCACAATTTCAGACAATAATCGGTGTTTTTGAAAAACTCATTTTTTGATATTTTTAAAACATGGATTTAACAAACCCGTTTATTTCGTTTCTTAAAAATATATTTTGTGAAAAAACACTTGACAAATTATATAAAATACTATATAATCATAACAGCGAGGAAAATATGAATAATATCGTATTAAATATTGCGCATATGTTAAAAGATTACAGGGAAAGAGCGGGGTTATCACAGAAAAATCTTGCCCGAAATGCCGGTGTAATCCAACCTTTTATATCTAATCTGGAAAACGGGAAAATAGATAATATAACCATAGAGACGGTTGAAAAGATATTTTCAGTAATTGGTTACGGAGTAAAAATAAAACCCTATAAACTGCCCAGAGAAGAATATAAAAATCATCCTGTTCCTTACAGCGTTAAATGTTTTTGGGATGTTGATAGAAATAATCTCTCTCTACTTAAAAACACCCGTTTTATTGTTGAAAGAATTCTTGAATTCGGAGACAAGAGAGATGTCAAATGGTTGTTTTCCAATTTAAGAACAGAGAAAATAATAGAGATTCTTAGAAAAAGCAGAAGTTTATCAAAGAAGAGTTTAAATTTTTGGGCTGATTATTTCGGAGTAAACAAAAGAGGTGCTTTATGTTTATTAAAACAGTTACAAAAGAAACAAGGAAAAATCTGGCAATATTAGGAAAATCCAAATTTATACAAAATTTTTATCTTGTTGGCGGAACGGGACTGGCATTACAACTCGGGCACAGGATTTCTCTGGATCTGGATTTTTTTACATCAAAAGAGTTCCGCACACAAGATTTGAAAAACAAAATAAGCTTGCTTGGGAATTTTTCTATAACCCAGGAAGAAGAAAACACACTATCAGGAATTTTCGGTGGGACGAGGATTAGTTTTTTTTATTACAGATATCCTCTTCTTTTTCCCTGTAAAAAATTTCTTAATATTAAACTTGCCCATATATTAGACATTGCCTGTATGAAGATAGATACAATTTCGTCAAGGGGAGGGAAAAAAGATTTCATTGATATGTATTTTACCTGTAAAAAGGGCTATAAATTACGGGATATTTTAAATTTTTTTAAAGAAAAATACAAAGACATAAAATACAACGAGCTGCATATCTTAAAAAGCCTGGATTATTTTACTGATGCTGACAACGATCCAACGCCAAAAATGTTAAAAGATACAAATTGGACAAAAATCAAATTATTCTTTACCAATGAAACCAGAAAAATTGCAAAACTTTAAAAGCCACATCCGAACCTCTTGCTTGAAAATATTTTTTGAAAACAAATCTTGACCCCGTTAGAGATACATCTAACGAGGTTGACAATTACATAAATTTTTGTTATACTTTTCACAGAAATACTGGGGACTGGGGAAAAACCGCGACAACTTGTTGCAGATTTACAAAAAGAGTTTCTATTCAAAACTTACGGGCAAGTCAAGATAGGCATATTTTAAGGATTGCAACTCCTTGAAATTGGCATATTTTAAGGAATATGTTATAATCATACCGTAATGAAAATACCAAGAATATATCAGAATTTAGGCAAGCACTTAAAACCGAATAAAGCTCTCGTTATCTATGGTCCGAGACAGGTCGGGAAAACCACACTGCTTCAAGATTATCTAAAAAATTGCAAGATGAAATACAAACTGAGCTCGGGCGATAATATAAAAGTCCAGAACATTTTTAATTCGCAGGATTTTGACGTGATTAAGGACTATGCGCAGGGATATGAATTGATAGCGATAGATGAGGCGCAGAAAGTTGAAGGTATCGGACAGGGTATAAAAATATTGATTGACCAGGTTCCCGGTATTAAAGTTATTGCTACGGGTTCTTCTTCGTTTGAACTGGCCGGACAAATCGGAGAACCGCTCACCGGCAGAAAAATAACCCTCAATTTGTTCCCGGTTTCACAAATAGAATTATCCGAATTGTATAATCCGTCGGAGATAAAAGAAAAACTATCGGAATGGCTTATATATGGCGGGTATCCCGAAGTAGCGGCGACAAAAAACATAAACGAAAAAAAGAAAATCCTTGAAGAAATATATCAGTCATATCTGCTTAAAGACATTTTGGAATTAGAAAAAGTAAAAAGTTCAAAAATTCTTCTTGATATATTAAGGATGCTTGCTTTTCAGTTGGGAAGCGAGGTATCTCTGACGGAGATCGCCCAGAAAGTAGGTATAGATTATAAGACGGTTGCGAGATATCTTGACCTGTTTGAAAAATCATTCGTCATTTATAATTTGCGGGGATACAGCAGAAATTTGCGAAAAGAAATCACCAATAAAAGCAAGTATTATTTCTACGATAATGGAATCCGCAATGCCATCATATCTAATTTTAATGACCTGGAACTCAGGAATGATATCGGTTGTCTATGGGAAAATTTTATTTTCATGGAACGATTGAAAAAACGGGAATATAAAAATATATTTGCCAATTGTTATTTCTGGCGGACCTGGGACCAAAAAGAAATTGATATAATTGAAGAAAGAGATGGCAAATTATACGGTTATGAAATAAAATGGAAAGAAGAAAAACTTAAACCGCCTAAGGACTGGATAGAAAATTATAAAGATGCAAGTTATAAAGTCATAACAAAGAAAAATTATTTAGAATTTATCTCTTAAAAAATAAGTTGTAGTTTCGTTTTTTGAAAAATAAATATTTTTTCCGTAAAGGCAATTTTGCCTTCTTACGCACTACTATTGGAAATATGTTCAGCATTTGGGCTGGGCACCATTTTCTCAATTCGGTAGTGCGTATTGGGTAAGATGCGTTGCTCAGCCTTTTTTATTTATTAAAGGAGTGAAAACATATGAACATTCAAACATTAGCAAAGGAACGGCGAAAGGTTGTCGGACTTCTAATTGAAATAGAGCAGGTTTCATCAAACGAAAAGAATTCAAACGATGAAATTTTTGGGGACTGTCTGCACAGTATCCGGCAAATAACCGCGCAGTATGACGGGTTCATAGATAAGATTTTCAATAACAGCGTTTTTATTATTTTTGGGATACCTGAAAGGCGGGAAGATAATCCTACGCGGGCGATTTTGACCGCAATATCCGTGCAAGAAACGAGCAAATCAATTTCGCTGAAACATAAAATTACGGTTAACACCCATGCGTGTATAGATACCGGTCTTTTATCTTCCGACGAAACATCGGCGATTTTAGATTCATTAAAAAAAATCGCTCAACTTAAAATCCCGGAACAAATTGTGATTACGGCGGATATCCACCGCTTAACCGAAGGGCAGTTTTCGTTCAAAGGCATTCCGACCGAAACCGGAAAACTTTATTCAATTATTAATGCATTAAAAATACCTGCAATAAAAAAACACCTGCAGTCAAGATTTATAGGTCGCGTTGAAGAGTTTAATCTTCTTAAAAAATATGTTGAACGGGTGCTCAAAGGCGAGTGGTATGTTGTTTCCGTCGTCGGTGAAGCGGGAATCGGGAAGTCACGGCTGGTCAGGGAGTTAACGGAGACATATCTCTTAAAGAAAGACGTCCGTTTAATAAAATCCCGGGCTTATGCATTTACCGCGATGGAGCCGTATTATATGTTCTGCAACATTTTAAGTTACACTTTTAATATATCGGAAACGGATACGATTGAAACCATCAATAAAAAAATTGCCGACAAATGTTCCGTCTGGCAGATGAATTCGCAAGAGGTGGTTCTGACGGCAGGATATGTATTTTCAAAAGAGTTGCAGGGTAATACAACCGACATCGCATTTGAAGACAGGAAAAAACTGATATTCAGGATAGTAAAACAGATTGTGTTTAATCTTGCCGGCCCCGACGGGAAACCGGTTGTATTTATTTTTGAAGATGTTCAGTGGGCTGACCACTCCTCAATTGAACTTTTGAATATGGTTATTGACTCAATCAGCAACATCCCGATTTTTATTTTATGCGTCTACAGAACCGGTTTTATTCATTCGTGGGCGGCAAAACCATATTATACCCAGATATTTCTTAAACCGCTTTCCAAAGAAGAAACACGGGAAATGGTTTCATCGTTGTTGGAGGAGGAATTTCTGCCCGGCGATATTTCCAACGCCATAATTGAAAAATCCGAAGGCCATCCGCTTTATGTTGAAGAGATGGTCAAGACGCTCATAGATGAAGGGGCTATTGTGCGAACTCCGTTCGGATTGGAAGTCGTAAAAAAATTAAGCGAACTCAAACTGCCCGATAAAGTAGAGGATATAATTTCATCACGCATCAACATACTGCCCCAGAGCGTCAAAAAAATCATTCAAACAGCGTCCGTAATAGGACGGAAATTCCAGTGTAAATGGTAAAGTAAAGTATCCAGTTATGGTAAAGAAAAGGTTCCACTTCCGGAAGGAAGTGGAACCGAATAAGGAATAAGAGAGTTATTAACAAAAGAAGGTGCGATTTTTGAAAATTTTAATAATTCTTGAAAATCA
>JACRDL010000095.1 GCA_016218625.1 Elusimicrobiota bacterium | reverse complement strand
CCGCAGAGAGTTTAAACTCCCTGTCAAACCGCTTCTTCTTCACTTCTTGACCTTCCATTGGACACCTCCCACTTTTTGAGGTCAGCGGCTATTATACCACTAACTCTTCTAAGTGTCCACTTTTTTGGGGGAAGATCAGAGGTAATCTTTACTAATGAACATTCGACCCACCTTACTACCTAGTATAAAATGATCGCTTAGAGCATCGCCTCCATTGACTAACGGATTAGCTTCTTTGACATGTGCCGAGGGCGGGATAATTAATTTTACTTTATCGCCGAGTCGTTCGTTTAGTACTATCCATTCTTTTAGCTCATATGTATTTACTATAGTGTGGCTGATTTCATTGTCAGAGAGATAATTGTGGATACTAATTTTCGTCTTGTGCTTTTCTAATTCTCCAACTGTAATATCGCCAAAAAGATGACCAGAATAAAATGTATTTATGATGTCTTTTTTATTCTGCAGATATTTAGTTTTCAGTTCTTTGTCTATATATCTATCAAGTTCGTCAATCGTAATATCATTTACCCGCTTATCAGTTAAAAATTCTTCCAAATTGCCGGTACCAGCAGTGCGGTCAAGAATTATATAATCGTGACCTTTTGGCAACTGTTTTATGGCGCGACGCACAAGCTCCACCGCCTTACGACAATATGGTGATGGGGTATAGAAAGCGCCAAGTTCTTTTTTGCGTATTTTATCATTTAATAAATCATTGATGTACTTAAAGTCAATATCTTTGCCCTTCCAAGGATAAATATAATCTTTAAACTTTTTAGGTGAACGAAGTTCTTCAAATAATTTACTCTTACTAGCTTTTGGATTTGCGGTGTAGTAATGGTTTGCCCAGCCCACTACATCAAATACATCAATGTGAATTTTGGTATACTTTTGTATTTCTAGAATTTCCGTGAGGTGTTGCAATCCCTTTATATTACTGAAATCAATCTTATCTGGTTTAATTTTGGTATTAAAATCAGCATTGTTCTTACTGGCTGCGCCGGCGTAAATTTCTTCTATATCACCAAGAAAATCACCAGAATTAAATAGATAGGCATTTTCCTCATTAAGAGCTACGAGTAAAATTTGTGCTGGTATGGGTTCGCCTTTAATTCGCTTATGGCTAAGATATTTTATAGCTTGAAATAATACTTTGTTAATATCTGAAATCGTAAGTTTAAATTCAAACAATGTGCCTTTGTATACGCCATCAGTATTGTGAGTAAGTTCAACATCGGTGCTGATTTTTAGACCTTCGAAAAACCTTATTTGACCTTCACGTTCAGAGTGGAAACTTTTATTTGATGATTTTTTATTCATAAATTTATTTTCCTCTTTCTATAATAATACGGGTAATACGGGGACGGTTCTGGTTTTATTCACATCGCCCCAACTTTTTTATTATTTTCAAAGATAATTTTCTGAAACTTTACCGGTAAATTTCATGCGTTCCGATGTCGTAGTAAAGCACTTCATCACCTTTCATAAATCTAAACAAAATGCGGTATTGATAATTAACGGAATAAGACCAGAATCCTTCTAATTCACCTTTGAGTTTGTGAGTTTTAAGAGAGGTATCAAACGAGTTTATTATAAACTTTTTTTCCTGTTGCTTTGCCCTTGCTTTTATATTTTCGGGCAATTTTTTATATACTCTTACAAAATGGGAAGTAGGATAAATTTTTGTAATCGGCATTATTTATCCAAATCGGATAGCGAATGTATCGGCTTTATTTTACCGTTGTGCAATTCTTTTTCACCCCGGCTGATTTTTTGCAGCGCATCACGGACTTCGGCGAGATGTTTTTGTAATTTTTCATACTCTTTTCTGCGGACTATAATAAGTTCATCTCCGTGTGTTAATTGTTTAGGAATGGTTAATATCGTTTGCATAGTTTTCCTCCGTTTGACTTTTAACAAAATTATAACACAAAAAACCAATTTTGTCAATGACTTTTTTCATTATTTAATTTTTATAATTGACTATTTTTTATTTTTTTGTAAAATATCACTGTTTGGGCGCGTGGCGAAACTGGCAGACGCGCTAGCTTCAGGAGCTAGTGCCCGCAGGGGCTTGGAGGTTCAAATCCTCTCGCGCCCAGTAAAGGCAATTAAAAATGTAAAATGTAAAATTAAAAATTGTGGTAATTTTATCTATCAAAACACAGAGGCAATTAAAAATTAAAAATGCTAAATGAGACCACTTCAAAAACAAAAATTGATATTGATAAAAGAACTTATACTTTTGCACTAAATATAGTGATATTCGTTCAAAAATTGTCTAAAAACTTTGTGTGCAATGAATTAGGCAGACAACTATTAAAATCCGGGACTTCAATTGCTGCTAACATAGAGGAAGCACAAGGTGCTTTCAGTAAGGATGACTTTATCTTCAAAATGAACACTGCCCTCAAAGAAGCAAAAGAAACCCATCTTTGGTTAAAACTAATACGAGATTCTAAAATTTCCGACGATGTAAATAATCTTACCCGATTAATAGAGGAAAGTTATCAGATTAAAAAAATACTTGGAAAAATTGTCAAAACTTCCAAAAGAGGCAATTAAAAATGTAAGAGGTAAAATTAAAAATTTAGGTGAAAAGATTTTATAATAATTTTATCCATAATTTTACATTTTTAATTTTGAATTTTTAATTGGAGTTACTATGTCAATTCTTGTCGTAGGTTCTGTTGCGCTGGATTCCGTTAAAACGCCGTTCGGGGAAAAAAAAGATATTCTCGGCGGTTCAGCCACATATTTTTCCTACTCGGCAAGTTTCTTTACTGATGTGAACCTTGTTGCTGTCGTCGGCAGCGATTTCCCTAAAGAACATCTTGAACTTTTAAGAAAAAGAAATATAAATCTTGACGGGCTTAAAATTGTTGAGGGTCAGACATTCAGATGGAGCGGTTCTTATGAATATGATATGAACGAGGCAAAAACGCTTTCAACCTGCCTCAATGTGTTTGAAACATTCAAACCGGAAATTCCCGACTCATACAAAAATATTGAATATGTTTTTCTGGCGAACATAGACCCCGATTTACAGATGGATGTTTTATCCCAGATTAAAAAACCGAAATTAATTGCCGCAGATTCAATGAATCTCTGGGTAAAAATAAAAAAAGAATCTCTTCTAAAACTTCTCTCCAAAATTGATATTTTGATAATAAATGACGGCGAGGCGCGGCTTTTAACCGAGCAGCCGTCACTTATAAAAGCAGGAAGGATTATTCTTGACTACGGGTTAAAATATGTCGTGATTAAAAAAGGGGAACACGGTTCGCTGTTGTTTTCAAAAGGCGGATTTTTTTCCGCTCCCGCATACCCGCTGGAAGAGGTTTTTGACCCGACAGGTGCCGGCGACACATTTGCGGGCGGTTTTTTCGGCTATCTCACAAAACTGAATAAAAAACCCACCGAGCATGATTTGAGAAAAGCGGTAATTTACGGAAGCGTTATGGCGTCGTTTAATGTTGAGGACTTTTCGCTGGAAAGGATGAAACGGCTTAAACCGGAAGAGATAGAAACCCGCTATAAAAAATTCAAAGAGATAACACATTTCAGATAAACCCTGTTATAGATGTCACACCGTGACACGGTATCTTTAACAGGGTAAAAATAATTATTTTAAAGCATCGGAATTTGAAAGGCGCCACAGAAACACACAGAAAAAGAACACAGAAAAAACTTCCGTGAAGTTCTGTGAAATTCTGTGGCTTATCTTGATTACTTCCATCCCCATTGTATTAAGCCGTCTTGCTTTCTGCCGGGAACCATGCTTTTGTTTTTTTGCAGATATAGACCAGAAACAACATTGTGGGAACTTCTATCAGAACTCCAACAACAGTTGCAAGTGATGAACCTGAAGATAAACCGAAAAGCATTGTGGAAGTGGCGATTGCCACCTCAAAATGATTGCTTGCGCCTATCATAGCCGATGGTGCTGCATCTTCATACTTTAATTTTATCAATTTTGCAAGACCGTAGGTAATCCAGAAAATCAGATTGGTCTGTATAAACAAAGGAATTGCTATCCACAAAATCGTAAGCGGCTGAGTCAAAATAATTTCACCCTTAAAGGAAAATAAAAGAATCAATGTAACAAGAAGCGAGATGATTGATACAGGCGTCAGAAGATGCATAAACTTATTATTAAACCAGTCCTCTCCTTTTGATTTAATAAGCCATTTTCTGGAAAGATATCCGGCAATTAATGGAAGTGCAACATAAATTGCTATTGATAAAACGAGTGCCTGCCAGGGAACGGGCAATCTTCCCACACCCAGCAGAAATCCTCCCAATGGGCCATATAAAACCAGCATTGATAATGAATTTATTGCAACCATAATAAGCGTATGCCCGTCATTTCCTTTTGCAAGATAGCCCCAGACCAGAACCATTGCGGTGCAGGGTGCAATGCCCAAAAGGATACAGCCGGCAAGATAACTCCGCCATAACGGAATCTGCAGCATTTTTATTCCATTTTGCATAATTACAGTGCCTGCTCCGTGCATTGCTCCGACCGGCAAATCCATTCCTAACGGCATTTTTATATAATCAACCGCATCGGTGCCGATAAATCCCTTAAAAAGATATCCCAAAAAAAATACTGCAATGGCATACATCGTAAAAGGTTTTATCGCCCAGTTTGCAAAAAGTGTCAATAAAACCGGTTTTGTAGATTTGCCCGCCTGAAGCACTTCCTTAAAATCTATCTTTACCATTATAGGATACATCATAAAAAAAAGGCATAAGGCAATCGGGATTGACACCACCGGGGCTTCATTTACATAAATCGCCAGACCGTCTAAATATTTTGAGACCGATGGCGCCGATTTTCCCAGTATTATACCGAGAACAATACATAAAATCACCCAGACAGTCAGATACTTTTCAAACATGCCCAGATTCCTTTCCACTTTTACTTCGTTCATCATACACATCTCCACGCAACAAAATTATTATCCGATATAAAGCAAATATATTCCGCCTGATATTACAAGCACTCCGCAGATTTTTTTAAGAATTACTGCGCCTTTTGATTTTTCATTCCAGTTTAAATAGTGTTGAATTATTTCAGCGAATGTTCCCGCAAAAATGATTACGGAGCAATGTCCGACGGCATAGAAAAATATCAAAGACACCGCAAAAAATAAATTTGTTGAAGCGGTTTTGAATACAATGCCGAGCATCGGCGCCATATATGCAAATGTGCAGGGACCAAGAGCAATCCCAAAAACCAAACCCAGAATAAAAGACGCTATTAGTCCCTTATTTTTGTATCCTGATGCAGTTGCACTTTTAAAATTCAAAGGGATTATGCCGAGCAGATGTAATCCAACGACAAAGAATATAACTGACACAAAATAGTTCCCGTACTTACCCACATCGCCCATTATCCTTCCGAACAAACCCGTGATGACCCCTATTGTCGCAATTGTGATAAGTATCCCCAACCCAAAAAGGAGAGAAATAAAAAAGGCTCTTTTTGTTGAAATTTTTCCTTGTTCGTCTATGAAACCAACTATCAATGGAATACTTGCCAGATGGCAGGGACTTAAAATGATGCTCAGGACACCCCAGACAAATGCCGATATTATTGCTATTTCCGGCGTTGAATTTAGAGCGGAAGTAAGCCGGTTAAAAATTTCAAGAATCATTTTTTAGCCCCATGCATTTCAAGAATTTTTACCAGTTCTTGTTTCGGGAAAAATCCTTCGTGCCTGAAATACTCGTTGCCGTTTTTATCAAGAAAAACCTGGGTTGGAATTAAGCGGATTTTGTATTTTTCGGCGTAAGGTCTTCCTTCTTCCGTCCAAACATCGTGAAAAATAACGTTCACTCGTCCTGCAAATTCTTTTTCTATTTCTTTCATTATGGGCTGCATCATTTTGCACGGGATACATTTTACAGAACCGAGTTCTATGAAGGTAACTATTATTTTTTGTTTTTCCGGTGATTTATCGGCAGGTTTGTTTGTTGGTACTTTTTTAGTGACATTTTCTATTTGGACAGGTTGGACAGGAGAATTTTTTGTTTCATTGACTGACAACGGTTCGGTTTTCTTATTACATCCGGATAACACACAAGACAATAATGTAATAAACAAGAAAATTTTTTTGAATTTCATATCGGTATTCCGCTAATTTTATCAAATTTTAATCCAATCCTCAATTTTCGCTTTTATCCGGTCTCTGACTTCTCTGGTTTTTGCCAGTTTTTCTTCGTCGGTGCCTGTAAATCCCGACGGGTCGGCAAATGTCCAGTGTATCTGTTCTGCATTCCCGGGAAATACAGGACATCCCGATTCGTCGCATACGGTTATAACATAATCAAAAACATCGTCTCTATCAATGAACTCTTTAACGCCTTTTGTTTTATTGCCGGAAATATCAATACCTATTTCTTTCATAACATTTATAACGACAGGATTAAGTTTTCCGGGCGTAATGCCTGCGCTTTTTGCTTCAAATTTATTACCCGCTAGTTTATTCAAAAATGCTTCCGCCATCTGGCTTCTTGCACTGTTATGCACGCAAATAAACAGAACCTTTATTTTGTTAGCCATTTTTTTATTTCATCTTTGGAAGGAATTCTGCCTGCTACTTTTACAACACCGTCAATAGCAAGTGCGGGTGTGACCATAACGCCGTAGTTCATTATGTCGTTGATTTTGTCCACTTTTAAAATTTCTGCAGATATGCCGAGTTCGGTAACCGCTTCTTTGACCAACTCTGTGAGTTTTTTGCACTTCGGACAGCCAGTTCCTAAAATTTCAAGTTTCATTATTATTCCTCAGAAAAGTTTTCCGTAAATCATACCGGTTATCGTTGACATAATTATTACAAGTGAAACATAAATCAACATCTTTTTTGTCCCCATTACACTCCGTAAAACAAGCATGCTCGGTAAACTTAATGCAGGACCTGCTAATAAAAGTGCAAGAGCGGGTCCCTTTCCCATACCTGAACCCATCAATCCCTGAAGTATCGGTATTTCAGTAAGCGTTGCAAAATACATCAAAGCACCTGAGACCGAAGCAAAAAGATTCGCCCATAATGAATTTCCGCCGACAAGCATTATGACATATCTATTCGGTATCACTCCGTTATCAAAACCGGGTCTGCCCATTAAAAATCCTGCAGCAAGAACTCCGACTAAAAGCAAAGGAAAAATCCGTTTTGCATAAGTCCATGTTGAGTCAACCCATGTTTTAAGTTCTTCTTTTTCAAACCAGTTTTTAAGAATAAAACCGAGTGTAATCAAAAGAACAGCCGTAAGATACCAATGTATTGTATAGATAAAATTCCAGAACCCGACGGGTTGTGCTGGTTTGCCCCAAGAGGCAAATATCAAAATTAAAACGAGTGTCAAAAAATAAACGGCGTTTTTTGCAAGAGGTCTTTTTTCTTCTATTTCCAACTCAAACATTTTACCATCTTCCGTTTTTTGTAATTCCTCTTTTCTGTAAATAAAAGCCATTATTAAACCGATTATTATTGAGAATGAAACTGCTCCGACTGCTCTGGCAATTCCTATTTCCATTCCTAAAACTCTTGCAGTCAAAATTATTGCTAACACATTTATAGCGGGACCCGAATATAAAAATGCTGTCGCAGGCCCGATGCCCGCACCTCTTTTGTATATTCCGGCAAATAATGGAAGCACCGTGCAAGAGCAGACAGCAAGTATTGTTCCGGAAACCGATGCAATGCTATATGAAAGAATCTTGTTCGCCTTTGCACCGAAATATTTCAGTACAGATGCCTGAGACACAAAAACAGATATTGCGCCGGCAATAAAAAACGCAGGTACAAGACATAAAAGAACATGCTTACGGGCATATTCCTGAAGCATAGTGAATGATTCAAACATTGCTCCCTGCATTCTTAAATTACTAAATGGCAGAAAATATGCTAAAAGGAAAATGAGAATTATTAAAATAAGTTTTGTTCTTTCCTTCATTTGCATTTTTTTCTATTCATTAAACAGCCGACTACAATTTTTCCGTTTTTTCTTAATGCGAGTCGTTTTCTCAATCGTTCAATATCTTCTTTGTTTTTTGGTATTGCTTTTGTTGTCTGTAATATATTTCTATGAAATGTGTTTTTGGGTTCAACAATAAAATAAAACACAAATCTGCCTTCTTTTCTTTCTTGGACAAGCCCCGCAAGTTTAAGTTCCCGAATATGTTTTGAAATGTTATACTGCGCGAGTTTTAGCGAATCCATTATTTCGCAGATGCAGAGTTCCTTTTTGCTAAAAGTCAAAAGATGTAAAATTCTCAATCTCGTTTTATCCGAAAGCGACTTGAATACATTTGTGAATTTTTCCATATCCCTTTCCCAACTTTATGCGTATATGCCCATTTATGCATATTATACGAAAAATAAAAAACTTGTCAAGCAAAAAATTGACACAAAATGTCATTCCGTTCCTGAATCAAGTTCAGGACAGGGCCTTGACACGGAATCGGTAGACGCCGTCCCCGTGAAAACGGGGATTCCCGATAGAAACATTCGGGAATGACTTTTATAAGTCATTTTTATCCTCTTGGATGGAATTTTTTGTGCTGCTGTTTAAGGAATTTTTTATCAATATGGGTATAAATTTGCGTCGTTGAAATTGAGGAATGCCCGAGCATTTCCTGAATAGTTCTTAAATCCGCCCCTCTTTCCAAAATGTGCGAGGCAAAAGAATGCCGCAGCGTGTGAGGTGATATTTTCTTTATGATACCGGCAAGTTTTGCGTATTTTTTAATTATTTTCCAGACGGAAATTCTCGAAATTTTTTTTCCGGATGGATTTAGAAAAAGAAAATCAGCATCATCCCCTACGGGATTCCCTTTGGTCATTTTTTTGCGAATTGCCAGGTAATTTTTTACCGACTCAACTGCTTTTGAACCTATAGGGACGATTCTTTCCTTTGAACCTTTACCAAAACATTTTATAAATCCGACGTCTAGATTTATGTCTGAAATTTTCAGTTCAGTTAATTCAGATACTCGCATTCCCGTTGCATAAAGCGTTTCCAGAATTGCTTTATTACGAATGTCTTTAAATTTCGCCAGATCCGGTGTCTCAAGAAGTTTCTCTATTTCCTCAATCGTTAATGTATCAGGCAGATATTTTTCAAGTTTAGGGGATTTTAATTGAACTGCAGGATTTATTTTTATGTGCCCTTCGGTAAAAAGAAATTTGTAGAAGCCCTTTATTGCCTCCTGTTCCCTGAAAATTGTCGCCGCTGATTTTTTTAAAAGTTTTCTTTCCCAGAGATAATCCATTATTTGCTCTTCGGCAATATCAAGTAAAGTTAAAAAATGTTTTTTAAGATATTCAAAATAACTTTCTAAATCCCGCTTATATGCTAAAGTAGTATTT
>JACRDL010000094.1 GCA_016218625.1 Elusimicrobiota bacterium | reverse complement strand
TTTATGCTGACAAATACAATCTTGATCCTGCGTTTGTCAAAGCGGTGATTGAGGCGGAATCAAATTTTAATCCGAACGATGTCTCATGCAAGGGCGCTGTGGGCCTTATGCAACTTATGCCCCGGACGGCTGACGGACTAAAAGTTAATCCGAATGATGTTGAAAAAAACATAGAAGGGGGAACAAAATATCTTAATTACATGTATGAGAAATTCGATGACCCTAAACTTGCTCTTGCCGCATATAACGCAGGACCCAATGCCGTCAAAAAATACGGAAAAAAAATCCCGCCTTACAAAGAGACGCAGAATTATGTAGAAAAAGTTCTGCAAAATTACCGAAAACATAAGTCGGACAAACAAATGTGGTATTTTATTGACGACAAGGGCTGCATTCATATTTCAGATAATCCGAAAGATAAAAGATATAAGAGAATAATTAAATAGTTCGTAGTTCATAGTCATTGCGAGGAATGGAATGACGAAGCGACCAAAGGAAGTCCCGATTTTGGGGCAATCTCTAACACAAAAAATTAGAAGTTCCAAATATCCCGAATTTTACAAAAAGGTTTGGCTTGAGTGTCTGAAAATCAAAAAAGGACATTTGTCCCATTATTCCGAAATTGCAAAGAAAATTGGTCATCCAAAAGCGGCACGGGCAGTCGGGAACGCCCTCGCAAAAAATCCTTTTGCACCTGAAGTTCCCTGTCACAGGGTTATCAGAAAAAACAGGGAACTTGGCGGTTATTCCGGCGGACTTGATAAAAAAATTAGATTATTAAAAAAAGAAGATTTTTATTGACAAAAGAAAAAGTTTTAGTATAATATTTTTGTAATAAATTTCGGGAGGGATTGTTATGCAAAAAATTAGAAAAACAATTATCGTAAGTTCTGCGTTCGCTTTTTGTATTCTGTTTTCTGTTACATCGGAAGTATTTGCCGGGAAATATATTATAACAACATTCTATGGCGATGGAACAAATCTTAACGCACCACGGGGAGTTGCAATAGATAGCGCTAATAATTACATCTATGTCGCTGATACAGGTAATAATCAAATAAAGAAAATATCCTCGGCGGGTTCGTTACTTCAGACCATTGGAAGCGGTACGGCAGGTTATACGAATGGAACGACATCCACAGCCCAATTTAATTTTCCTGTGGGTTTGGTGGTGGACCCAATATATTATTATGTTTATGTAGCCGATATGAATAATCACTGTATACGGTGGACAGATGGGGCAACAGTTAATTTATTGGCTGGAACCACTAATGCAGGTTATGTAAATGCTACATCGACTACATCACAGTTCAGCAGTCCTTTCGGGTTAACCATTGACTCATTGGGCAATAATCTTTATGTAGCGGATATGAATAATAATGTAATAAGAAAATTGGACGGTACAAATGTAACTACCTTTGCCGGAGGCGGGACCGATTCAACTAATAGTAATATACCGGCAACCACAGCACAACTCGGCACACCTCGCGGAATAACTATGGATAGTAATTATGTGTATTTCTCTGAGTCCGACGCCACCTATAATCGGATACGGAAAATAAAGATATCAGATAATACGATATGGACAGTTGCAACAGGATTTACTGAGCCAAGAGGGATAGCGGTAGATACTTCCGGTAATATTTATCTTGCTGAGGCAAATAACCATACTATCAAAAAAATAGATACTTCAAATAATGTAACTATAATCGCCGGAACTAACGGGTCTGCTTCCTTCTGGGGAGATAATGGAGATGCCACCGCGGCATACCTTAATTCACCGCATGGAGTAGCAGTAAGTACCGTTACCGGTGTAGTATACATAGCCGATACAACTAATAATCGTATCAGGAAACTTACATGGAATAATAGTCCGACATTGACATGGACTGGTGAGGCAAATTATATTTCAGATGGACTTAATCCTGAGAGTGCCACCGCTTCCTCTTCTTTTGTTTATCGTGTAAAATATACGGATGTTGAAAATGATGCGCCTGCATCCGGCTATCCGAAACTTCACATTCTAAAAGGCGGGACTGAGGTAACCCAAGTCGGCAGCCCATTATCAATGTGGGAAGTTGATTCATATGATACAATTTATACGGATGGTAAGTTATACACATACACCGTATCACTTTCCTCGGTCGGAACTAATTACACCTATTATTTTGAAGCAAATGATGTATATAATTCCAGTGCAACAGGTACAGCCGCAATTCCCACTAACGGGCCCGTTGTCGGCTCTGCACCTACATTAGAATGGGCAGGTTCCTCGGGTTATGAATCTGATGGAGTTGACCCGGACACAGGCACATCAACAACAACATTTACTTATAAGGTAAAATATAAAGACAGCGACAATGACGCACCTAATTCAGGGTATCCTAAACTTCATATTCTAAAAGATGGCAGTGAACTGTCAATATCACCGATAACTATGATTTCTGACGGAACTGCCGATTATGTCTCCGGAGTAGTTTATTCAACTTCTGTTGTTGGACTTACTGCTGGAAGTAATTCTAATAGTTATACATATTATTTTGAGGCGCAGGATGCGGGAGGAACGGCTGCATCGGGAACCCCTACAGGTTCTAAAAATGGTCCAACTGCCGCTGCACTTCCCGATTTATATGTTGTGGATATGAATGGTGTACCAACTATTTGTAACACAGGACAAACATTTACACTTAATTATCACTTAGGAAACCAGGGCAATGTCACTATAAGCACGAATATTTTGGTCGGTTATTATCTGTCCACCCGTAATACTGACATAGGAACAAGTTGGGATGCCAATATAGATTTTAATCAAGTAATAGATACTGTTACTATTAATTTACCCGCTAGTTGGACCATGCCTAAAACTGTAAATTTCCCTGTTTCATCTTCAGTTCCTTCGGGAACATACTATCTCAGAATAATATTAGATGTAGACGATAAAATAGTGGAATCTGACGAAGCAAACAATACAAAATACTGGGGTTCTTCAATGCAGATAACAAATGTAGGCAGCGGCGGTGGTGGGAATCCACTTGATAACGCCTATTGTTATCCTTCACCGGCAAAACTTTCGCAAGGGGATACTATAAAATTTGCTCAATTTACATCCAATGCAACACTAAAAATATTATCCTCTGCCGGACAGGTAATAAAAGAACTCAAAGCGGATAGTAATGGAGTCATTCAACCATGGAATGGCCAAACCGATGATGGCGCCAAACTCGGCTCCGGGGTATATGTAGTTCACGCAAAAGATAACAACGGCAATAAAAAAATATTTAAGATACTGGTTATAAAATAAATTTAGGAGAAAACCGATGAAAAAACTAATTGGGAAGTGGGAAGTGGGAATTGGGAAGTGGTTTTTGAATTTTGCATTTACTACTTACTACTTACTACTTACTACTTACTGCCTCTATGCTGATTTGCCCACTGCACAATTTCTTTTAATCGGTCAGGGTGCACGGGCGGAAGCGCTCGGACAATCGGTTGTTTCAAACTGTTTTAATTACACGGCCGTTTATTGGAATCCCGCTGCAACGGCATTTTTACCGAGGACAGAAATCGGTTTTAACTATTCGCAACTTCCTGCAGAAATAAATAGCAGTTTTCTCGGATTGGTTGTTCCTTACAAAAAATGCGGATTCGGGTTCAGGTATTTTAATGAACAAACGGATGTAACTGCGTTTGATAGTTCCGGTGCAAAACAGTCGGACATTCAAATAAATAATACGAATTTCAATTTTGTTTTTGCTTACAAACTTGTTGAGTCATTTTCAGTCGGAGTTGGTGCTGGCATCACTAAAATGGATTTGGGCGAAGATTATTCAGGTGATGGTGGTAATTTTAATCTGGGAGCAATTTACAATAAAAGTCCGCTTTCAATAGGAATGACTATGGCGAATTTAGGCGGAGAAATAATTCGCAAAGATGGGAGTGGTGAAGCCGAAGCACAACCAAAACTTATCAGAGTCGGGGCTTCGCTTTCACTTCTTAAAAATAGGAATCTTTTGCTTTTGACTTCATATGAAAAGGTCTCCGACGACCCGGACGCAGGCGGTATGGGATTCGGGGCTGAATTTTTACCTGTTAAATATTTCGCTTTGCGTATAGGTGCAAAAAAACAAAATGATGAGACAATGAAACCTTCAGTAGGTCTTGGTTTACATTATGATTGGCTCTCATTGGATTATGCTTATACACCGGCAACGGCTGAACAAGACGAAATAGAAATTAATAAAATAGGTCTATCGGTAAAATTCGGTAAAGTAGCCGGTGAAATCGCGGAAGCACCTGTAACTCCCGCAGTAGAGCCAGTTATAGCAAAACCGCTTATTCCAAAAACAACCATCCAGACAAATATCGCAGTTGCAGATTTTGGCGGTAAAAATGTCTCCGCTGCGGACGCTTCTATTGTTGCTGACTTTTTGAGGACGGAACTTGTCAACTCCGGTGTTTATAATGTTATAGAGAAGGCGAATATGGATAAGATATTAGCAGAGGCGGCATTTCAGCAAACCGGCTGCACTACTTCTGAATGTGCGGTTCAAATCGGAAAACTGCTAAATGTTAAACAGATGGTTGTCGGCTCGCTTTCCAAACTTATGGATACATATTACATAACTGTAAATCTTGTAGATGTCGAAACAAGCAAAATTATCGCTTCATATGACCAGGAAGCAATGTCCGCAAAAGAACTCAGGACAGCATGCAAAACACTTGCACAAAAACTGTCATGGTAATAATTAGTTTCACTTGTTATGAAAAAGTTTTTATCTGTGTTTATCTGTGTAATCTGTCATTGCGATCGTAAGCGTGGCAATCTCATCAGGGATTGCTTCGTCGCTACGCTCCTCGCAATGACATTTCTGTATAATCCGTGTTTTGCGAAACTCAAGCCCGGCGATAAAGCACCGGGACTAATTCTGTCCCATATTGCCGACGGCAGAAAAATATCGCTTACCTATTTGATGCAGTATAACAAGCCGGTTGTGCTTTCTTATTTTGCAACATGGTGCAAACCTTGTCTTCAAGAGATTCCCGAACTTCAAAAATTGCAGCAACAAAATCCAAATGTCAAAATCTACCTTGTCAATATAGATAACCTGCCTAAAACCAAAATTTCGGAATTTTTGAAACAGAATAATATCACCCTGCCTGTACTGTTAGACCCTGAAGCAAAAATAACCGGTGAAAGTTGGGAGATACTTAAGGGCGGTGTTGCCAGTATTCCGAAACTGTTTCTGCTGTCGCCGACCGGGGTAATAAAATACATTTCAGAAGGTTATGAAGGCGGAAAAGGCGGAAAGGGAAATGAGGATTTAACCCAAAAATTGACTGCAAAAATTGCAGAAATTGAAGCCGACTTACAAAAAAAACCTAAAGAACTGACGATATTTTTTACAAATTCAACAAACGGTTTTTTTGAGTCCTGCGACTGTCCGACGCACCCTTACGGCGGTATTGTCCGCCGGGCAACCTATCTTAAAAAACAACGCGAAAAAGAGTTCGAAAATCTGTTGTTAGATTCCGGCGACCTCCTGCCGCCATACTGTTCCGATACACTATCAGAATATCTTTTTAAGTGCTATGAATTATTAAACTACGATGCTGTCGGTGTCGGTGACCAGGAAATATCATACAAAAATTTTATAAAAACATTTAATAACTATAAAATCCCGTTTCTTGCCTCCAATATGAATTACTGCGAAGGCAATGTTTGTAAGTTTCTAACCCCGAAAGAAAAACTTATAGAAAAAGCAGGACTCAAAATCGCGGTTGTCTCGGTTACATCGCCGGATGTATTTGCCCTTTATCCTGATGAATTTTTAGAAAAATTTCCTGTACTCCCCATAGAAGATACTATTTCCGGTTTTATTTCTCAAAACAAAAACAATTTTGATATGTTAATACTTATCTCGCACAGCGGGTTTGATATTGATAAACAGATTGCACAGGAGTGTCCTAAAATTGATGTAATCATCGGCGGGCATTCGCAAACGCTTTTGGAAAAACCAGTAAAAATCGGAGAAACCTTTATCGTTCAGGCAGGTCCTGATGCGCAAAATATCGGAAAATTCGTTCTGAAATTTGACGAGACAAAAAAAATCAAATCATATGATTATGAAGTCACCTCGCTTACAAAAGACATCCCCGACGACCCGCAGATAAGAACCCTCATAAATGAATACAAACAAAAAATCAAAAAGTGAAAGATAAAACCAGATGATTAGAAAGTCATTGCGAGGAGCGAATGAAATGAGCGACGAAGCAATCCCGAGATTGTCACTAACCCCGATGTCCATCGGGGTTCTCGCAATGACAATAGGCGTTACCTTTCTCTATTCACAGTCAATAAGTATTGACAAAAAAGTAATTGATTTCGGGACGGTAAAAGAAAAAGCGGTTTTTACCGGTGAATTAGAAATCAAAAATCCGTCAAACAAAATCCTATCGGTCGGCATCCGTTCTTCCTGCGTTTGTATATTCGTAGCACCCGAAAGGGTGAACCTGAAACAAAATCAAAAGATTAAAATTAAAATTAAAGTTGACACAACCGGATATAACGGAAACTTTAATGAAAAAATATTTTTTCAATCAAATGACCCAAAAAATCCGTATATCACAATTCAAGTTAAAGGATATATTCTGTCAAAGGAAAAAGTCACAATTCCTATAACAGTTTTTGATTCCGCCGGCTGTCTTTTCTGCATTGAGTTACGAAAAAATATAATTCCTGCATATCAAAAAAAATACGCCATAAAAATAGAACTCTTTGAATACTCCGTGGATGAACCGAAAAATTATTCTGCACTTGTTTTTCTTGAAAAAAAATCACAAAAAACGCTTAATAAAATTCCCGTAATTTTTATCGGCGATGATCTGGTCGGCGGAAAAGAAGAAATAAAAAAACAACTTCCTCTGTTATTGGAAAAATACAAGAAACTCGGATTCTGTAAAAAAATAGAAATACCGATTGAAAAAATTCCTGAAACCAAACCGATTGAAAAATTAAAGATACTGCCGGTTGTTTTTGCGGGACTCATAGACAGCATAAATCCCTGTGCTTTCGCGACAATTATTTTCTTGATAACATATCTAAGTATGATTCTGAAAAAACAAAAATCCGAAGTTTTATTAACGGGCATCTGTTTTATTGTCGGTGTTTTTATAACCTATTTTCTTATAGGGTTGGGACTTTTTAAGTTCATTCAAAAAATAAGCGGCATTGGAATCATCTCAAAAATAATGTATTTTTTAATCGGCGGATTTGCTATATTTATTTCATATCAAAATCTGCGGGATGCAATTACGATAAAAAAGGGAATTGGAATCGGTGATAGCAGCATAAAAACAAAACTGCCCAATGTTTTGAGATGGAAAATCTACGATGTTATAACAAAATTTACGACTTTCAAATATCTTCTGCCCGTGGCATTTTTAATCGGCTCTATAATTACTGTTCTGGAATTATTCTGCACGGGACAGATTTATCTGCCTACCATAATCTACATAATAGGGCTTCCAGAATACCGAATGAGCGGTATTTTCTATCTTTTGCTTTACTGCTTTTTATTTGTCCTGCCTTTAATTTTTATATTTTCACTGTTTTATTTTGGTTTAAATATAGACCGACTTGAAGCGGTTTTCCGTCAGAAAATATTTATCGTAAAATTGCTGGCAGCGGCACTATTGCTTACCTTGGGAATAATAATTTTTAAAATCGTATTTTTTACTTGACCTGTTAGAAAATATAGATAGTGCTACCTCAAATAAAAAAAATAAAAAAAATTCTAACAGGTCTTGACAAATTTTTTTATTTTTGTATAATTATAATTGTGCGGTTAAAACTTGCCCCGACTTATCGGGGTCAGCACGGAATGTTTGTAAGGAGGAGCAAAGTAGATGCGTGGTAAAGTGAAGTGGTTCAATGACTCCAAGGGTTACGGCTTCTTGGCGAAAGACGATGGTTCAGGCGATGTGTTCGTTCACTTTTCGGCTATCGGCGGCGATGGTTTTAAATCGTTAGCTGAAGGCGATGCAGTAGAATTTGATGTTGTGGATTCTGACAAAGGTCCTAAAGCAGCAAATGTAAAAAAGGTTTAATGAACATATAAAAACTAAAAAACCCGTCCCGACTAAATCAGGATGGGTTTTTTATTTGCATTTTTTCTAAAATTTTGTAAAATGAAAAACACGGAACAGAAGCGGAACAAGACACAGAACAGACACGGAACAGTTCTGAGTTAGTTCCGTGTAAAGGTTCGGTGTCAGTTCAGTGGTATTCTTATGATAAACTATATTTTCAGAAAAATTTTCGGCACGAAATCGGAAAGGGATATAAAAAAAATATTGCCGGTTATTTCTCGGATAAATTCTTACGAAGAAGAAATTAAAAAATTATCCGATGACTCGCTTAAACTAAAAACGGATGAATTCAGGAACCGTCTTTCACAGGGTGAGACACATGAACAAATACTGCCCGAGGCGTTTGCCGTCGTCCGCGAGGCATCAAAACGGACAATCGGATTAAGGCATTTTGATGTCCAGCTTATGGGGGGAATTATTCTTTACCAGGGAAAAATTTCCGAAATGAAAACCGGCGAAGGTAAAACCCTCGTTGCAACACTTCCGACATACCTTAATGCATTAACCGGTAAAGGCGTTCATATAGTTACCGTAAATGATTATCTTGCAAAAAGAGACCGTTTTTGGATGGGGCCCGTTTATGAATTTTTGGGTTTAACCGTCGGGTATCTTCAGCATGATATATCCGATGAAGAAAGAAAAAAAATGTATCAATGCGACGTCACTTATGTTACCAACTCGGAAATAGGATTTGATTATCTTCGCGATAATATGAAACGTTCAAAAGAGGAAAGGGTCTTGCGCGAACTTAATTATGCGATTGTGGACGAGGTTGATTCAATTTTAGTTGACGAGGCGAGAACGCCGCTTATTATTTCTGGTCCCGCCGAAGAATCAACCGACAAGTATTACATCATAAACCGGGTAATCCCTCATCTCAAAGGAAAATTTATAACTGAGGCGGAAGAAATTGACGCAAAATATCAGGGGGTTGATTTGTCCGTCGGCTTTGACTATATAATTGACGAAAAAAATCATACCGCAACACTTACTCAGCAGGGTGTGTCAAAATGCGAAAAAATGCTCGGAGTGAAAAATCTTTACGACGATGTTCAGTCGGAATGGGTCCATCATATAAATCAGGCATTAAAAGCGCACAATCTTTTCAAAAGGGATGTTGATTATGTCGTTAAAGAGGGCGAAGTTATTATCGTTGACGAATTTACGGGACGATTGATGCCGGGCCGCCGTTGGTCTGAAGGGCTTCACCAGGCGGTTGAGGCAAAGGAAAATTTGAGAATCGCCGAGGAAAATCAGACGCTTGCAACAATTACTTACCAGAACTTTTTCAAACTTTATAAAAAACTTGCGGGAATGACGGGCACCGCTATGACGGAAGCGGGCGAATTTTGGCATATCTACAAATTAGATGTTGTTGAAATTCCGACCAATAAACCGATGCGGCGCGATGATTTTCCGGATTTAATTTATAGAACAGAAAGAGAAAAATATGAGGCAATCTTAAATGAAATTGAAGAACTTTATAAACTTGGCAGACCGGTGCTGGTCGGAACTCGCTCAATAGAGAAAAATGAAAAACTTTCCGCTATGCTGAAAAAGCGTGGCGTGCCTCACCAATTACTGAATGCGAAATATCATGAGCAAGAGGCACAAATTATCGCACAGGCAGGAAGAAAAAAAGGAGTCACCGTCGCTACAAACATGGCAGGACGGGGAACCGATATCGTTTTAGGCGGTAACCCGTCGGAAATTTCCGAGCAGGAAGAAGTAAAAAAATTAGGCGGACTTCACATTCTCGGCACTGAAAGACACGAAGCGCGAAGAATTGACAATCAGTTGAGAGGACGCGGCGGAAGACAGGGCGATATGGGTAGTTCAAGATTTTTCCTTTCACTGGAAGATGAACTTATGCGGCTGTTCGGCTCGGACAGAATATCTCCGATTATGGAAAAACTCGGAATGAAAGAGGGGGAAGTTATTGAGCATCCGCTTGTTTCCCGCGCTATTGAAAACGCACAGCGAAAAGTTGAAGAGATGAACTTTGAAATAAGAAAAAATCTTTTGCAATACGACAATGTGATGAGTAAGCAGCGTGAGGTTATTTACGCTTTAAGAAATTCTATTTTAGAAGGAACGGATGTCGCTGGAAAAATATGGGAGATGATAAATGAGACGGTTGATGAAAAACTTGAAATTTACTGTCCGAAAAAAATATATCCCGAGAATTGGGAAACGGATACGATTTTGGTTTGGCTCAACAGAACTTTCGGGCTTAACTTAAAATTATCAAAAGAGGAGTTGGTCGCACTCAATCAGGAATCGTTCAAGGAATTATTAACGGAAAAAATTAAAAATATCTATAACCAGCGGGAGGCGGAGTTCACAAAAGAAATTCTTGAAAATATAGAAAGACAGGTAATGCTTCAGGTTATTGATAACGCGTGGAAAAATCATCTTTACGATTTGGACCAATTACGCAAAGGCGTGGGACTGCGGGCTTACGGGCAAAAAGACCCTCTGGTTGAATACAAAAAAGAATCGCTTTCGCTTTTTATGATAATGATGGATAGAATCCGCGAAGAGACCGTTGAATATGTTTTCAGGGTTCAGGTTATGCCACAGCCGAGGTTCAGACCGCAACCGGTGTCAATATCAAGCGGACAATTTCCGACGGCGAAACAATCACAACCATTTCAGAAACCCCAACAGGCGGTTGCAACTATGCCAAAAAAAATAGGTCGCAACGACCCCTGCCCGTGCGGGAGCGGAAAAAAATACAAAAAATGCTGCGGAAAGTAATCGCCAATTTTAATTGGCGTGTCATTGTATTTGATGTCATTGCGAGGAGTCCCGACGAAAGTCGGGATGACGAAGCAATCTTATAGTATGCTTGTCATTGCGAAGCCCCGATGTAACATCGGGGCTGTGGCAATCTTATAAAAATATGAATAAAGAAACCGCAAAATCAGAAATCAAAAAACTAATTCAAAAATATGAAACGGTAAAAACCGACGACAGAATAAATGACTACAAGGAAGAAATGACCAAAAAGGATTTCATTCTTCCGTTGTTTCGTGCTTTGGGCTGGGATGTGGAAAACTCCAGTGAAGTTAGCGCCGAAGACGCAGTTTCCGGCGGACGGGTTGATTATTCGTTTAAGCTCGTCGGTATCATAAAATTTTTTGTTGAAGCAAAACCGCTTAAAGCAGACCTAAACAATCCTGAATACAGCGAACAGGCAATAAATTATTCCTGGCATAAAGGCGTTCAATGGGCAGTGTTAACCGATTTTGAAGGTCTTAAACTTTACAATGCCGAATGGAAAGAGGATTTTGACAAGGCAAAAGCACTCAATTTAACCTATACCGATTACATTGCCGATTTTGATTCTTTATGGCTGTTAAGCAAAGAAAGTATTTCATCGGGTCAACTTGATAAATGGTCGGAAAAATTCGGAAAGAAAACCAAGAAACAACCCGTCTCAAAACAGATACTTGACGACTTGTTAAAAGCAAGAGAAAAACTTACCAAAAATATTCAGAAGTATCCGCGATTAAACAAAATTTCGGAAACAGAACTTGACGAAGCGATTCAACTTATTCTTGACCGTTTAATTTTTATCAGAACCTGCGAGGATAGAGGCATAGAACAAAACCATCTGCTTTCCGCAGTAAGAAACAAAAAACAAAACTTAAGCGACGAACTTAAAAAAATCTTCCGCGAATTTGACGACGGCTACAATTCAAAACTTTTTGAACCACATCTCTGCGAAAAATTGACGATTGATAATGATGTTTTGGAAGAAATTATTTTATCGTTGTATCAGACAAAAGACGGAAATATACATTATGATTTTAACGCCATAAATGCCGATGTTTTGGGAAATATTTACGAGCAGTATCTCGGACATATTTTGAGAAAAACATCACATTCTGCAACACTTAAAGAAAAACACCAGCACAGAAAAGAACAGGGAATTTATTACACGCCGACTTATATCGTTGACTACATAGTAAAAAACACCCTCGGTGAAATACTGAAAACCGCGAAACCAAAAACCGTCCAAAAACTAAAAATCCTTGACCCCGCCTGCGGAAGCGGTTCATTTTTGATAAGAGCGTTTGACGAACTGGTAAAATACTGGGCTGGCGACTTGGGTGGAGTAAGAAAACCGGAAATACTGCAAAACAATATCTACGGAGTTGATTTGGATAAACAGGCGGTAGAAATAACCCAGATGAACCTGTTGTTAAAAACGCTTTATACCAGAGAACGACTACCGATGTTAAAAAATATCAGATGCGGCAACTCGCTTATTGACGACCCAAAAATCGCCGCCGAAAAAGCATTCAATTGGGAAGAAGAATTTCCCGATGTCATTGCGAGTGATATCTCTCGTTTGTCATTGCGAAGGAGTGAAACGACTGAAGCAATCTCAAAGGAATCTCAAGGCGGTTTTGATGTCATCATCGGCAATCCACCGTATGTACAATCGCACTGAACCCCGTAAAACTGGACTAAAACTTGGTATGTAAAGAGCAATGTTCTTTGACTTTGATACTAACATTCATCGGCGAACAGACATTAGCATATGCGCCTGAAATTTTAGCGAAACTGCCGGGTGTCTGATAGC
>JACRDL010000098.1 GCA_016218625.1 Elusimicrobiota bacterium | reverse complement strand
TTTGTGACTATAACAGAAAATACGCTATCCGCATATTAAACGCATTACCGTCTGATGAAAAAAACAGTCCGGTAAAAAAACGAAACAAAATCTATAGCGATACCGTTATATCCATTTTAGAAGCAATCTGGGAAGCAAGTGGATATCTGTGGTCGCAGCGTCTTAAAGCAGCACTTCCTTTATGGCTTCCCTGGGCAAAAAAACGATTTCAAATAACTGATGAAATTGAAAAACAATTGCTTACTATCAGTCCCGCTCAAATTGACCGTCGTCTTAAAAATAAAAAACATCGTCTCAAAAAGAAAATCTACGGCACAACCCGCCCCGGAACTTTACTCAAACATCATATCCAAATCAAGACGGACAACTGCGAGAAAAAGGGGACAGGTACTTTTTTCTGATTTGATTTATTTATCCGAAAATTTTGTGAAATGAGATTGCCACGATACACAGCAAAGTGCTGCTACGCTACATACAAAGGATGCAGAGTAAACTCTGCGACTACACCTCGCAATGACAGCTTAAAAATCCTTACCGAAAAATGCTGATTAAGAATCAGCGACTACAAAACCAGTGGGGATTTTTTTATTGCAATTTTTTTGATATTTTATATAATAAGACCGTTATGAAAATAGTAGGTAACCATAAAGAACCTGAAATAACATTTCATGCGACTGCCGAAAACCTTAAAAGGTGCGCTGCTTTTAACGATGAAATGATTAAATTTCAAAAAGCACTTGGGTTTAGCGGTTTTCTTCCAAAAGGCGTTTACCATTACAAGACCCACGAAGAAGCCAACGAACATTGGGACCAGTGTATCATCAATAAAGTAATACAAAAATATAAGGAATAGAAAATGGAATTAGAATCACGGCCAGCAACGCTTGAAGATTTAAAAAAAGTTATCAAATCGTTAAATGATAACAATGTGGATTATTTGCTTATTGGTGGCTATGCTATCTATACACACGGATTTGAACGCACCACAAGAGATATAGATATTCTTGTACCATTAAATAAAATCAACGGTGAAAAAGTTATCAAGGCATTATTAGTATTACCCGATAAATGCGCAAAAGACATTGATTTATCCTGGTTTGAAGAAGATGCAGTAATACGGTTAGGTGATGAAATTGTTGTTGATATAATGTTTAATGCTTGTGGAGAAACTTATGATAGTTTAAAAAAATATGCCGAAACAATTGAGTTTGACGGAATAAAAATCAGAACTGTTAATTTAGAAGGACTTTTATTGACTAAAAAGGGTCTTAGAGACAAAGATATTCCCGATAGAATAATACTTAAAAAGGCTTTAGAAGAACAACGAAAGAAAAATATAGGAAATAGTGGGAAATAAAACCGTTATGTCAGAAGAAAAAGAATATATTGAAAAAAAACTTGAACAGTCGGCGACACAGATAAAAAACATGGTTTCATCCGAGTTCAGGGACATTCTTGATTTTGTAAAAAAACCGTGGAAACTTATTTGGGTGAATTTTCTTATCGGTATTGCAAGAGGAGTAGGGCTTGTCATCGGTATGACAATTTTCGGCGCCATTATTGTTGCATTGATATTTTTTGTTTTGCATAAGATGGTGGATTTACCTGTTATCGGAAATTATGTCGCTCAAATAATTACAGAGGTTAAACATCAGTTAGCAAATATGCCTCGTTAATAATTAAAAGTAAAATGGAAAAAGTAAAAATCAATTCCGAAAAATGCAAGGGCTGTCTTTTGTGCGTTTCCGTCTGTCCGGGAAATTGCATAAAAGTTTCCGACAGAATAAATAAATTAGGTCACAAATTTGTTGTATTTAGCGAGAACGAAAAATGTAAGTCCTGCGGTTTCTGTTTTTTGATGTGTCCGGATACTGCCATTGAGGTGTATAAGTGAGTAAGAATAAAATTTTAATGAAAGGGAACATTGCGGTTTGCGAAGGCGCTATCGCCGCCGGATGCACCACATATTTCGGCTATCCGATAACTCCGCAGAACGAAATTCCCGCCTATATGTCAAAAAAAATGGTGGAATTGGGGCGGGTTTTTGTTCAGGCAGAGTCGGAACTTGCGGCGATAAATATGGTTTTCGGCGCCGCCGTATCAGGTTCACGTGCAATGACATCTTCATCTTCGCCGGGGATTTCGTTAAAACAGGAGGGTATTTCTTATCTTGCCGGAGCGGAACTTCCCTGCGTTATTGTAAATGTTCAGCGCGGAGGACCGGGTCTGGGAAATATTTCGGGAAGCCAGGCGGATTATTTTCAAGCCACGAAAGGCGGCGGGCACGGAGATTACCGTCTTATTGTGCTCGCACCGTATTCAGTTAAAGAAATGTATGATTTAACTTTTTTAGCGTTTGATTTGGCGGATAATTACAGAATTCCAGTTATGATTTTGACAGATGGTATAGTCGGGCAGATGATGGAGCCGGTGGAAATCAATCCAGAGTTCAGAGTTCAGAGTTCAGAGATAAAAAAGGATTGGAAACTTGACGGATGTAAAGGCAGAGAACCTCGTTTAATGCGGTCGCTTATTATGGAAGAAGGCGGTCTTGAAAAACACAACTGGCATCTAAAAAAAAAATATGATGGTATAAAAAAAACCGAGATAAGATGCGAAGCCAATTTTCCCGACAGTGCAGAAATAACGGTTGTAGCGTTCGGAATTGCCGCGAGGATTTGTAAGTCAGCGGTAAAAAAATTAAGACAGGAAGGATTAAAAGTCGGATTGATGAGACCTGTAACGCTATGGCCGTTTCCGGAAAAAGCAATTTCTGATATTGCAGCTAAATCAAAAAAAATTCTCGTCGCCGAGATGAACATGGGCCAGATGGTTGAAGATGTAAAACTTGCCGTAAACGGAAAATGTCCCGTTGAATTTTTGGGTGCTCCGGGCGGTGCAGTTTTTTCAGAAGACGAAATTATAGCAAAAATAAAAAAATTATGAAAAAAGTTTTTTCAAAACCGGAAAGTTTACAGGATAAAAACAATAGTTACTGTCCCGGTTGCGGTCACGGGACAATTCATCGTATTATTGCGGAAGTTATTGACGAACTAGGAGTCAGGGAAAAAACAATCGGTATCGCTCCCGTCGGATGCGCCGTTTTTGCATATTATTACTGGAATTTTGATGTAACGGAAGCGGCGCACGGAAGACCTCCCGCCGTTGCAACAGGAATTAAAAGATGTCTTTCCGACAGAGTTGTTTTTACATATCAGGGTGACGGCGATCTGGCGGCAATCGGGACAGCCGAGATAATTCATGCTGCGAATCGCGGTGAAAACATCACGACAATTTTTGTTAACAATGCAAATTACGGTATGACAGGCGGACAGATGGCGCCGACTACGATTTTGGGACAAAAGACAACAACTACGCCGAACGGTCGGGATGCCAAAAGAGATGGTTATCCGTTAAAAGTGTGCGAACTTCTTTCATCGTTAGACGGTGTCTGTTATATTGAACGGGTTTCCGTTTCAACTCCCAAAAATGTTTTGAGAACAAAAAAAGCAATAAAAAAAGCGTTTGAGAATCAATTAAATAATTGCGGGTTTTCATTGGTTGAGGTTTTATCGCAATGTCCTACCGATTGGCAGATGACACCGGTTGAATCGGTAAAATGGGTGGACGAGGTTCTGTCAAAAACATTTCCGCTCGGAGTGTATAAAGAAAACACGGAACAGACACGGAAATAAGGAACACGGAACGGGCACGGAACAAAGGCATAAAACAGAAAGTTCTGAGTCAGTTCCGTGTATAAGTTCCGCGTCAGTTCAGTGTATTCGCGAAGCAAATATGTACGAAAAAATAATTATAGCTGGAAGCGGCGGGCAGGGGATTATGTTTTTAGGTAATCTTTTATGTAATGTCGCCGCATCGCTTAATAAATATACGACTTTTTTCCCGTCTTACGGCGCCGAGATAAGAGGCGGTACTGCGAACTGTTCCGTAATAATTGCCGACGATGAAATAGGGTCGCCTGTTATCGCCGAACCTTCAATTTTAATCGTTATGAATGAACAGTCGTATAATAGATTCTTGCCGAAATTAAAAAAGGGCGGTTTGCTTTTTGTCAATTCGTCGCTTGTTTTTTCCGCCCCGCCGGATGCAGTTCAAATTCCCGCTACCGAAATAGCACTACAGGTTGGTGATGTCCGCGCTGCAAATATGGTTATGCTCGGTAAATTTATCAAAGATACAAAAGTTTTTCCGGTTGCCGCTGTCAATGATGTTATCAAAAAAGTTTTAGAAAACAAAAAAAATCTTTTGGAGGTTAATTTATTCGCATTTATGAGAGGGACAAAACTATGATGAGAAAAGCGAAAATTTCCGATGTAAAAGAAATCCAGAAACTCATCAATCAGTATGCCAAAAGCGGTGAAATGCTGCCAAGGTCATTAAACCAGATTTATGAGCAGTTGCAAAATTTTTATGTTATTGAGTTGAACAGGAAAATTGCGGCCTGCTGCGAACTTTTTATAACATGGGAAGACCTTGCCGAGGTAAAAGCACTTGCCGTCGCCCCGGATTACAAGGGTAAGGGTTTGGGTTCTGCGCTTGTAAAAAAATGTATATCAACCGCAAAACAGTTGGGCATAAAAAAAGTTTTTGCCTTAACCTTTCAACCGGAGTTTTTTCTGAAATTAGGATTCAAAATTGTTTCCAAAGATGTTATGCCTCATAAAATCTGGTTTGAATGCGTGAAATGTCCGCTGTTTCCGGATTGCAACGAAGTGCCGGTTATGAAAGAAATTAGCGGAGCGTCTTAAAATAATAAAGCAGTCCTATAAGTGTTTTTGCATCTTTTATTTTACCCGACTCAATCCATTTAAGTGCTTTTTTATAGTTAATTATTACGGGCTCTATAAATTCGTCTTCATCTGGCCGCATCTTAACTTTTTTAAGATTTTTTGCAACAAAAATGTGAAGTTTTTCCGTTGAAAATGCCGTTGACGGATAAAAAGAAATTAGTTTTTTTATATTGTTAGAAGTAAAGCCAGTTTCTTCTGCAAGTTCCCTTTTTATACAATCAATTGCCTTTTCACCGTCGTCCAATTTTCCTGCCGGTATTTCATATGTTATTTTTTTTATAGGGTATCTGTATTGTTTAACAAGAACTATTTTTTTGCGGGAAATTATCGGTATAACTGCAGCTGCCTGCGGCTGACGGATATATTCTCTTTTTGCATTTTTACCGTTCGGAAGAGATACATCGTCAACATAAAAGTTTAGGATTTTGCCGCCGTAAATTTTTTTTGATTTAAGTAGTTTCTCTATCATTAGTAAACAGTATACAAAAAAAATTGACATTTTGCCATATTTTTTATAAAATAATTTACAGATGAAAGGAGGGGAAAATTATGGTTACCATAAAACTTATTTGCGGAATCGTGCTTTTATTTTTAGGTTATATCTATTTATATAAACCCAAATTAGTTATGAAAATAAATTTTTATGCGAAAGAGTTTTTGTTTAACGATAGTTATGTGCTTCTCCGTCGGAAAAAAATCGGCGTAATTTTTATACTGCTTGCCTTAATTGCGTTTTATATGGTTTGGACGTTGCTGATAAAATGACCGATAAAAATTTTTTCAGAGATATTTTTGCAAAAGCACAAAAAACGGCCGGACACTGCGCCGGCATAGAAATCTTTGCCGATAAAACTGCCGATACAACTATTGTATGGTCGGATAAAAAACTTGAAGATTTTTACATTTCTGAATCACAGGGTGTAGGAATTAAAATTATAAAAAATGGAAAAGTGGGTTCTGCGTACACAAATAATTTTAATGAACAGTCAACGGATGATTTAATTTCGTCAGCGCTGAAAAACTCGGAGTTTTTACAGCAGGATGAATATGTATCGCTTGCAATCCCTTCAAAAATGCCGGCCCGTCCCGAACTGGATATTTGCGATGACTCATTCGGCAAAGAGCCGTTAGAAAAAAGAATCGCACTAATCAAAAAAATGGAAGACATAGCATTGGCAAATAATAAAATAAGAAATGTCGTAAGGGCGGTTTATTCCGAATCATTGGGCGAAACGCATATTATGAACAGTAATGATCTTGAACTTTCCGTCCGCGGAACAGTTTTTTCTTACGGAATTTCCTGCGTTGCTTCCGATGGTAAAGAAATACAGATTGGCAGCGAATCAAAGGTTACGCGGATTTTTAAGGAAATTGATTTTGAATCCGTTACAAATGAGGCGGTAAAAAATTCTGTTGACCTTTTGGGGGCTAAAAAAGTAAAAACCGGAAGTTATTCCGCTGTATTTAATCAAAATGTCGCCTGTGAATTTCTTGCACTTTTGGATTCATCATTTTCCGCATATAGCGTGCAGAAAAACGTATCGCTTCTCAAAGAAAAACTTAATGAAAAAGTATGTTCCGATAAATTGGACATCATTGATGACGGAACGCTTTCGAGCGGTGTGGCGACATCATCTTTTGACGATGAGGGTACTCCGACGCAGCAAACGGTGCTGGTAGAAAAAGGAGTGCTTAAAAATTATCTTTACGATTTATACACGGCAAACAAGGATAATGTAAAATCAACGGGAAATTCTTCAAGAAGCTATTCCGGAATTTCCCGCCCCGCTCCTACAAACATTTATATTCAAAAAGGAAATTTTTCTTTTAACGAACTGCTGAAAAGTATCGCTGGCGGAGGACTTTTGATAACCGAGACGATGGGCATGCACAATGCGGATGCCGTTTCCGGCGAGTTTTCCGTCGGTGTTAATGGTTTTTTCGTGGAAAACGGTGTTAAAAAATTTCCCATTCACGGTGTAACGATTGCCGGAAATATTTTAGATTTGTTCGGCAGTGTTGTGGACGTGGGAAATGATTTGAAGTTTTACGGAAATACAGGAAGTCCGTCATTGTTGGTTAACAGATTATCTGTTGCCGGAGAATAACAAAAAATCACGGAACAGAAGCGGAACAAGACACGGAACAGACACAGAACAGTTCCGAGTCAGTTCCGTGTGAAGGTTCAGTGCCAGTTCCGTGTATTCGCGGAGCGAAGTATGGTTTCGTCAAAAACAAAAATTTTAGGAATATTCGGTTATCCCATAAAACATTCACTTTCTCCTTTGATGCACAATGCGGCGATAGAAAAGATGAATATGGATTTTATCTATCTGCCCTTTGAGGTAAAGCCGGATAAACTTTCGGATGCCGTAAGTGCTATTCGCATTTTGGATATCGCAGGTGTTAATGTAACAATTCCTCATAAAGAAAATGTAATAAAATATCTTGACAAAATTTCCGATGAGGCAAAAAAAATAGGTGCAGTAAATACCATTGTTCACAAAAACGGAAAATTATCCGGTTTTAATACGGATTATTACGGTTTTCTTAAATCAATATCCGAAAAAATCACATCAAGAAACAAAAATGTTTTAATGCTGGGATGCGGCGGTGTTGCCAGGGCGATTGCCGTTTCGCTTATTGATTCAAAAATCAAACAGCTTACAATAGCCGATATTGATACCGGAAAATCAAAATATTTTTTAGAAGGTTCGTTTCCGCAAATTAAAGTTGTAAAAACTTCGCAGGTCCCGGATGAAATAAAAAACGCCGATATTTTTATAAATGCCACACCTGTAGGGATGAAAGCCGGCGAATGTTCCCCTATTGATAAAAAATATTTAAGGAAAGATTTATTTGTGTATGATGTCGTCTATAACAGAGAAACGCAACTTATAAAAGATGCAAAAAAAATCGGTGCGGGGAATTCCTCCGGTTTGGATATGCTCGTTTATCAGGGTGCGAAGTCGTTTGAATTATGGACCGGAAAAACTCCGCCTATTGGTTTGATGAAAAAGGTTTTGAGGAGGACATTAAAATGATAAGATATGTAACCAGCGGCGAGTCACACGGTAAATGTCTCACTGCCATATTGGAGGGCATTCCATACGGGCTTGAATTAGACGAGGATTTCATAAACAGTGAACTTGCCCGCCGTCAAAAGGGTTTTGGTCGCGGCGAAAGAATGCAATCAATTGAGAGCGATAAGGTTTCCATTATTTCCGGCGTGCGTCACGGCAAGACACTCGGTTCACCCATTGCGCTGACGATTTCAAACAAGGATTGGGAAAATTGGAAAACAATAATGTCAACGGAGTCCGGTGCCGCAGATGAAAAATTCAAATTAACGCGACCTCGCCCAGGCCATGCCGACCTTCCCGGGATTTTAAAATTCAATACTGATGATATGAGAGATATTCTTGAAAGGTCAAGTGCTCGAGAAACCGCTGCCCGTGTCGCCGTCGGTGCGATTTGTAAAAAATTTTTAAAAGAATTTGAAATAAAAATAATTTCTTTTACAAAAGAGATTGCAGGTATCCGTGTCCCATCATCAAAAATGAAAATTGATGACATAGCCGACCTTGCTGAAAAATCACCTGTGAGATGTTTTGACGAAAAAACGGCCGAACGAATGATTAAAGCGATTGAAAAAGCAAAGGAAAACGGTGATACTGTCGGTGGAATTTTTACCGTTGTTGTCGGAGGTATGCCTGTCGGACTCGGAAGTCATACTCAATGGGATTTGAAACTTGACGCCCGTCTTGCATATGCGGTGATGTCAATTCAGGCGGTAAAAGGCGTTGAAATAGGCCGCGGATTTGATGTATCAAGAAAATTGGGTTCACAAGTTCACGACGAAATTTTTTACGATAATTCAATCGGTTATTGGCGTAAAACAAACAATGCCGGAGGCATTGAGGGCGGGATTTCCAACGGCGAGCAGATAATTGTCCGTGCTGCGATGAAACCGATACCGTCATTGAAAAAACCTCTGCAATCGGTTGATATAAAAACAAAGGAAAGCATAAAAGCGCAGATTGTTCGTTCAGATGTCTGTGCTGTTCCTGCTGCCGGCGTTATAGGCGAATCAGTCGTCTCAATTGAAATAGCAAAAGCATTTATAGAAAAATTCGGAGGCGATTCAATAACTGAAATTAAAGCGAATTATTTGAATTATACTGATATGCTGAAAAGTAGGTGAGCAAAATTATGCCAAATAAAAAAAAGATAATTCCGCTGTGCGGGGCTATGTGTTTATCGGTCTTTCTTTTTTGTTTTTCTTTTGCTGTATCCTCGGTAAAAACGGTTCATGTAATAAAAGAAAATTCAATTTTTTCATCCGCTGGGCTTTTTCTTGTTCAGGGGATGGGTTATTTATCAACCGATGACATCGCAAAAATTTACGGTGCAAAAGCCAACTGGTTTCCTTTATCAAAAAAAGTCATTCTAACCCTTAACAATAAAGAAATAATTTTTCATATCGGTTCAAAAAGAGTTATTGTAGATAAAATTGAACGGCTGATGAATAAGTCGGCGTTATTGGACGACAGCAAACTTTTAATACCTCTTGAGTTTGTGCTTACACGCTCGTTTGCGGATGTAGCCGGTTTTTACAGCGAGTGGGATTACCGCCGGCTTATTTTGCGTATAATGCCTATTCCGGATATTTTTTCTCCGAGATATTATTCTTACAAAGATAAGACCCGCATGGTGATTCAGGCGGTTGAAAAAAAAGAGGTTCAAATTGATTCTTCAAAAGAAAAAAAAATTGCTGTAAAAATTTACAGAAGCAAAGTCGGAGATATTGAAAAATCGTCGGTTGTTATAAACGACGGCGTTGTTGACGGTATTGATGCGACAAATTTGGAGCGGGATGTTTTATTCGTCGTAAATCTCGGGACTTATTCGGGAAAGGTGGATACATTTACACTGTCATCGCCGTTCCGTCTGGTCATTGATGTTGAGCGTCTCGGCGAGACAACTTCCAAATTAGCAGGTCTGTCTTCCGTGCTTGCTCCGTCGTCAAGTAGTTTTTTAGAAACAAATATACCGTCTAACATTCTTCCGCCAGAAGAAGAAATCCCGCTTGTTGAGACCAATGAAATAAAAAAATCAAAGCCAACAAAAGCGATTCATAAACTAAAAAAAATTGTTGTTGATGCAGGCCACGGCGGAGAAGATCCCGGGGCAATAGGACCCAAAGGAACAAAAGAAAAGGATATAAATCTTTCCGTTGCCAAACGGCTGTCGGAAATTTTGAAGAAGCATGGCTATGATGTTTTTTTGACGAGGTCAGACGACACCTTTATTCCGCTGGCGGACAGGACGAGATTTGCCAATAAAGTTATGGCTGACCTTTTTGTAAGTATTCACTGCAATGCCTCTATTTCCGACGATACCCGCGGTTTTGAAATTTATTTTCTATCTGAAAAGGCAACCGACCGTGCCGCCGAAGCGGTCGCAAACATGGAAAACTCCGTAATTGCACTTGAAAAACCCTCGCTTTCCGGAAAAAGAGACATAGAAAAACTTCTGCTATCTATGGCCGTTACCGAGTTTATGAACGAGTCGGCAACTCTCTGCGGAACCATTAACCGGCAGGTATGCGACAATTTTTTAAATTTGGATTCCCGCGGTGTCAAGCAGGCGAATTTTTATGTTTTAAGGGGCGCCACGATGCCGGCTGTTTTGGTTGAGGTCGGATTTTTATCAAACGCTAAGGAAGAAAAACTTCTCAACCATAAAAAATTTCAGAAAAAAATAACAGAAAATATTTTTAACGGGATAAAAGAATATGAAAAGCGGCTCAAATAATAATCCTATCGGCATATTTGATTCCGGTCTCGGCGGTCTTACCGTTTTGAAGGAATTGATAAGGATTTTACCGTCGGAAAATATAATTTATTTTGGCGACACCGCGAGAGTGCCTTACGGGACAAAATCAAAAAATGCGGTAAGGAATTTTTCAAGGCAGATTACGAAATTTTTAATCAGGCATGATGTAAAACTTATATTGGTTGCCTGCAATACCGCATCCGCACTTGCCCTCAACGACATAAAAAAAATCGCAAAAAAGATACCGGTTGTGGGAGTAATAAAAAGCGGTGTCCGTGCTGCAGTTTCCGAAACCGTTAATAAAAAAATCGGTATCATCGGAACGTCCGCAACCATAAAAAGCGAATCATACAAAAGTGCTATTAAAAGATTAGGCGGAAAAATTAAAATTATTCAGCAGCCGTGTCCGCTTTTTGTCCCTCTGGTTGAAGAGGGCTGGATAGACAGTAAAATTACGGAAGATATCGCAAAAATATACCTTTATCCTCTGAAAAAAGCCGGTTGCGATGTTGTAATTTTGGGATGCACTCACTACCCGATGATTAAAAAAATTATCCGGCAGGTTGTAGGTAAAAAAATAAAACTTATTGATTCCGCAAAAGAAGTTTCCAAAGATGTCAAAAAAATATTATCAAATAAAGGTTTAATCAGAATGGCAAAATCCCGGGGGAATTTAAAATTTTATGTTTCAGATGCTCCCGATAAATTTTCCAAATTAAGTAAAATATTTTTAGGAAAGTTCATATCCGATGTAAAAAAAGTGGATATAGAGAGGTATTAATGTATAGCGTAATGGTTGAAGATGGTTTTTCGGCAGCGCATAATTTGAGAAATTATAAGGGTAAATGCGAAAAATTACACGGGCATAATTACAGAGTTCGTCTGACTGTTAAAGGCGAAACACTTGACAAAAGCGGGATGCTTATTGATTTTACCGTCCTAAAAAATATTTTGGAAAATGTGCTGTCTAAATTTGATCACGGTTACCTGAATGACATTTCCCCTTTTGATAAAATCAACCCTACTGCGGAAAATATAGCGGAACAAATTTCCAAACAGATACAATTCAAAATTAAAAAATCAAAATTCAAAATTAAAGTCAGTGTTTGGGAGACCGAGAAAAACTGTGCAACATACTATGAGGCAGTGGTAAAGTGATAGAGTGGTAAAGTGGTAGCCGCAGGTTTTAACCTGCGGGTGTAGAAAAAGGTATGAAAAAAAATTATAAGGCACTTATTTTGTTATCAGGTGGGCTTGACTCATCTACTGTTTTATATCTGGCGAAGAAAAAATATAACTGCAGTTGTCTGATTTTTGATTATGGTCAGAGGCATAACCGCGAACTTGAAAGCGCTAAAAAGATTGCCCGTTTTGCCGGTTGCAATTATAAAGTTGTAAAAATTATTTTTCCGTGGAAGGGTAGTTCACTTATTGACAAAAATAAAAAAATTCCATATAATAAAAAAATTGGCAAAGAAATACCGTCAACATATGTCCCGGGCAGAAATACTGTTCTTTTAAGTTATGCCCTTTCTTTCGCAGAAACAATCGGCGCAAAGAAAATTTTTATAGGTGCGAATGCGGTTGACTTTTCTGGCTATCCCGATTGTCGTCCGCAATATTACAAAAGTTTTAACAAATTGTTGGCCGTCGGAACAAAAAGAGGGGATATAAAAATTGAAACCCCGTTGCTTTACAAAACGAAAAAAGAAATTGTGGAATTAGCGGTAAAGTTAGGAGTTCCGCTGGATATGGCATGGTCATGTTATTCCGGATGGAAAAAGCCATGCGGGAAATGTGATTCTTGCATTTTGCGCGCAAAAGGTTTCAAGGAAGCGAACATAAAAGACCCATTGCTATCGCCGTAATCTGTCATTAAAATCGCTGTCATCATATTCCGAAGGAATATTTATGATTGGAAGAATTTCAGAAATATTTACATCTGTTCAAGGTGAAGGGATTTATGCGGGAATACCGATGGTTTTTGTAAGGTTTTCCGGATGCAATTTACAGTGTGATTACTGCGATACTCCGTTGAGCCGTCCCGCCGTTGCCGGAAAAATTAAAACAGTGACTGAAATTATAGAAAATATTGAAAAAGAACTGGAATCGGCAAAAAATGTCTCCATTATTTCTTTTACGGGCGGCGAACCATTGCTGCACACCGAGATAATTTCAGAAATTATTCCGCATTTCAAAAAAAGAGGCATAAAAACATATCTTGACACCAACGGCACGCTTTACGAAAAATTTTCTAAAATTGCTGATGACATAGATTATGTGGCAATGGATATAAAACTTCCGTCCGCATGTTCACAGGATTATTGGCTGGAACACCTTGAGTTTCTGAAAATAGCAAAAAAGAACATATTCGTAAAAATTGTTGTAACCTCAAAGTCCACCGACAATGAATTTAAAAAAGCCGTTGAGACAATTGCTGCCGTTGATGTCTCTATTCCGCTGGTTATTCAACCGGTAACACCTGTTAAGAATGTAGATACAATGCCTTTTGAAAGAATCCGCACATTAAAAAAGTTTGCCGAAACAAAACTTGAGAATGTTTCAATAATTCCGCAGCTGCACAAAAAACTGGGAATTAAGTAAAACCACAGACCTACGGCACAAATAATGTAGCCACAAAGCGAAGCTTTGCTAAAGGTTTATCCGTGTAATCGCCTTTTGAAATCTGTGTAATCTGTGTTATAGAAAATGAGAAAAAAAATATCTCAACCAAAGTTTGATAAAATCAATCCGGAACTTTTGGCGGCGATGGATTATGAATATAGAGGGAAAAAAATTGAAATTACAGTTGAAACGGATGAGTTCACCTGCCTGTGTCCGTGGTCGCACCTGCCCGATTTTGCAAAACTTACGATTATTTATGTACCGGACAAATTCTGCGTTGAATTAAAATCGCTGAAACTTTATTTACAGAGTTTCAGAAATGTGGGTATCGTCCACGAAAGCGTTGTCAACAGAGTTCTTTCCGATTTGACAGAACTAATCTCGCCGAAAGAAATGCACGCCGAGGCAACCTTCAACCTCCGCGGCGGTCTAAAAACCACAGTAAAAGCGGATTATAAAAACAAAAAAAATCCTTGACAAAATAATGTTTTTGTGTTACAATTAAATTAGCAAAATGCCAACAATTTTTAGATTAAGAGGGTATCGTTTCGTTTTTTACAGTAACGAAGGGTTTGAACCCTGTCACATACATATTATTGGTCAGGGTGGTGAAGCAAAATTTTGGATTCCATCTTGTGAAATTGTTTGGAGTTATAATCTTAATCCCGGTCAGTTAAGAACGATTTTAGATATATTGAAAGAAAATACTCATAAAATTGAGGAGGTGTGGAATGAATACTTTAACCGCTGAACAAGTTAAACTGCCTGCGATTACATCTGTTAAGTTCTCAAAAGATATTATGATAGTTGGTTTGAGCGACGGCAGAACCTTATCAATCCCAATTGCTTGGTATCCAAGATTAGTAAAAGCAACCGGAAAACAATTGAAAAACTTTGAAATTTCTCCCGGTGGTTATGGAATCCATTGGCCGGAAGTTGATGAAGATTTAAGTGTCTGGGGATTTTTATTCCCTGGAAAATAAAAAAAATTTGAAGAACAAAAAAGCAAGTAGTTCTTTATTGTAGAAATAGAATGCTGTTTTCTTAAAGATGGGGAAAGCCCATCTAACTCTGAAGTGAGAAAATGGCTGTCGCATTCCGTCGAAAGACGGAGGGGAGGCAGTCATTATCGGATTTACTTCAGAGTTGCCGATAAGGATATGTGCCCCTTTTTATTTGGGGCAGGGAGGAAGTATGGTCAAAAGGTTTATAGTCGTTTTGGTAGTTTCATCTTTTTTGTTGGGTTGTGCTACGATTTTTAAAGGGGGGAAACAAAAAATAGGTTTCTCTTCTGACCCGGATGGTGCAAAGGTTTATGTCAATGGACAAAATATGGGAAAAACACCTTTTGAATTACAATTAAAAGTTGACAAATCATATAATGTTGAATTTCGTAAAGAAGGATATGAGAGCAGAACAGTTGCTCTTACAAATTCTATAGGTGCCGGTTGGATTATTTTAGATGTTGTTTTTGGATTATATCCGATTATTATAGATGCGGCAACTGGTAATTGGTATAGTTTAGACCAAGACCATGTCAATGCGGCACTTGAACAACAAAATCAAAAATAGTTATTAAAAAAGAAAATGAACAAAAAGTAAAGGAAAGAAAAAAAAGGGGGGGTGCTATGCAGAGGAAACAATATGTGTTATTAAAGGAATATGAAAAGTGGCTAAAAGGACGTCCTCGTCCTGTGAACGAGGAAACGGTAAAAATTTACATTAGAAGAGCCAACACAATGCTTGAGGCTATAGTAAGTGTTCTTCCAGAGAAAATTATTTGGGCTATTATTGAGGAAGCAAAACTCCGACAATCTATGGATTATGATAAGGAGTTTTTAACAGTGTTTAGACAATTACATAAAATAGCAGAAAATCGAAAAATCAAAAGGGATAAAAATTCGTCTGAAGATTGGAAGAAAGTAAATAGAAAATAAAATTTTAATTTAATATGTAGTATTTCCTTAAAGAGAGAATTCCTCTAACTATAATTATGGGAAGTAGGAATTTAAGGAGAAAGAGATGAGAAATGTTTTTTGGTTGGTATTATGCTTAAGTTTATTCGGCTGTGCAACTCCTTATAAAAAAAGCGGATGGAAGGGCGGATATACAGATTTTAAAGTCCAAGACGATATCTTTAAAGTAGGATTTAAAGGAAATGCGAAATGTAGTTTAGAGAGGGCTGAAGATTTTTGTTTATTAAGATGTGCTGAGGTAACTATTGAGAATGGTTATAAGTATTTTATAATTCTTGACGAGAGATCTGGAACACAAACAGGTGCATATACTACACCCGCGACAGCGAATACACACGGAACTTCTTATGGCGGAACTTATCAAGGAACAACTAATATATATGGTGGACAAACTTACATTTATCATAAGCCCTCAACAAGGAATACTATAAAATGTTTTAGGGAAAAACCTGAAAATATTCCTACTATAATTTATGATGCTATAATGGTAAAGAAAAATATAAGAAATCAATACAAATTAGGTAAAAAAAATAATGGGGACGGAGGAAAATGAAACGAGATTTCCACGGGCGGAGTTTATCCCGTAGATTCCGTGTCGTAGCACGGAATGACACTTTGTGTCAGATTGTTTCGCGGAGTTTACCCCGCTATCAGCGGGGCTCACAATGACAAATATGCGGGACCCTCGCAATGACAGACAACGAACGTTAAGTTATTTTATTCTTCCGAGTTTGGAATTATTTCCTCTCCGAATTCGCCGGGATGATATTTGCCTTTATAAGATGATTTTAAGGAACGCAAGATGCGTATTCCTTTTGCACCCGCCTCCTGTGCTGCCGTGATATCCGAGTCGGAATCGCCGTAAAATATTTTTATGTTGAGTTCCCTTATTTTTTCGGTTTTTCTGTGGGTGCAGAAGATATGTTCTTTTTTTATCCCGAAAGTTTTATTCAAATAACCTTTTAAGACATCGCTTCCTGCTTTATCCCTCGCCGTAATTGCAAAAATCCCGTCGCCTTTCGCTTTATGTTCGTTAAGAATTTTTTCGGCAACTTTTTTTACGATACTGTTTCCTTCGTCGCTTTTATTGACGATAATCCACCATTCTTCCGAATATTCCGTCGTGCCGCTTTCTGTGGCTTTTTTGAATGCCGGTGTAGAAAAAAGAAGCGTATCATCCACATCAAAACCGACATTTACGCTGCTTTGTAAAGATGCCGCAGAGCTTGAAGGCGCAACCGATTTCTGCACCGTCGAGCAACTGAAAAATGCAGTAAGTAGCAAGTAGGAAGTAGTAAGTAGTAGCGGTCGCATTGCTATGCGACTGACTTTACTCAATTTTTTAATCATTTTTTTCCTCCTTTTAAGATTTTTATCGCACAAAAAACGATGAGTATTATTATGAAAAGCCACGAAACCGATAAAAATATCCAACCGGAAAATGTCATATTTATTTCGCTTCGCTCTTTACACGAAAAAAGCCACGAATTAAATCACGAATTGTCACGAATAAAGTCAAGGCAGTTATTCGCGTATTGTTCGTGATGTGTGCCGTTATTCGTGTGCCTCTATTCGTGCTCTCCTATTCCAGGCGATTTTGACAAGAAACGCAATCAAGAGAAAAAGTCCTGCCAGCATTATCCTCGTTAAAATCACAAAGTTTAAATTTTCTGCCGTTACATTTTTCATTAAAATTACAGGCATTCCTTCCTGCACAAACCAAAAAACAAGAATCAAAATCAAGAATAACGGAGTAATATATTTTATTATGAATTTATAAAATTTCGGAATTTTTATGTCCGCACCGATATGCATTTCGTCCCACGCCCTGTCAACCCTGTTAGAAATCCCGCTTTGCGGGATGCCATTTCTAACAGGGTCAATCCCGAAAACCCAGGAAAATAAAATCGCCTCAATAGTGCCGAAAAGAACAAGACAAAATGTCCCGCCCCAGAAATCCAGTTCGTCCACAACGCCGTTCCCCAGAAATAAAATCGCCGGCTGACATAAAACAAAACATATGACGGCAAAAATTCCAACTGCCTCTTTGCGGGAAAGATTGAATTCGTCTTCAAGAAATGCAACTGCCGGCTGTGCCAGTGAGACGGAAGATGTAATACCTGCGAGAAATAAAAGCAAAAACCACAATGTCGCAAAAATTATTCCGAACGGAATTTTCCCGAAAATCAAAGGCATTGTCACGAAACCGAGATTGAAAGAACCGCTCTGTGCAATCGGAATTATATTTTCCGGCCCGAAAAAAATAAAAGCAGCAGGAATTACAATAGAGCCGCCTAAAATTACCTCCGCGAACTCGTTGGTTGTTGCTGCCGTAAGCCCGGACAGAACAACATCGTCATGTTTTTTCAGATACGAGGCATATGTAAGAATTACGCCGATTCCGACTGAAAGCGTGAAAAAAATCTGTCCTGCCGCTGCCATCCAGACCTTCCCGCTCAACAATTTGGAAAAATCGGGATTCCATAAAAATCCCAAACCGTTTTTAAGATTCCAATCGGGCTTTGCGATATCCGGTGTTCCGAGAGTAAGCACTCTTATCGCAAGTAAAATTCCGCAGAAAAACAAAACCGGCATTGCCCATTTACACAATTTTTCTATACCGCCTTTTATTCCATAATATACTACGATAATGTTCAATATAAAAGTTATCAGAAAAAATGTGTAGGCATTGGACAACCCGCCGAAGTACTCATTTTTGGCAAGTCCCTGGTAACCGGTAAGAAATGATTTCATCGCTTCGGGAGTTGTCGCTGATGAGTATTTGCCCGTTAGTGAAAAAAATGTATAACCCAATAACCACGACTCAATATATGTATAATAGATAAAAATAACAATAGGTCCGAAAATTCCTATAACTCCGAAATATTTTATGAACCGGTTTTTTCTCCACATAGTATGAAAAATTCCTGGACCCGTTCCGTGTTCAAATCCCCCGCCGAACCTTCCCAGAGTCCATTCAATCCACATAAGAGGAATACCGAGTAAAAGAAATGAAATAAAATAAGGAATCATAAACGTTCCGCCGCCGTTCTGCGCCGCCTGGACCGGAAATCTCAAAAAGTTTCCCAGACCCACGGCACTTCCGGCGACAGCCATGATGATTCCTAACTTTGAACCCCACGATTGTCTTGTTTTAGCCATAGGAAAAAAATTAAATAGGACGCAGATAACTGCTGATAAAGTCGGATAAAGGTTTATCTGCGTAATCGCCGTTTAAAATCTGCGTCATCTGCGTTCCAAAAATTATACAAAAAAAAATAGGATAGTCAATTGATTTTTTTAATAAAATTCGTATAATAAAGCATATGCATACTGAAATAATTTGTATTGGTTCTGAGTTGCTTATTGGTTCTATGAATACAAACGGGGCGTACATTTCGGAAAAACTTGCAACCGTAGGGCTGAAAGTCAATCGCGAAATTGCCGTCGGAGATGATTTTCCGGAACTTGAAAATGTTTTTTCGGAGTCGTTAGATCGTTGCGACATTATCGTTACAACCGGCGGTCTGGGACCTACTTTTGACGACATTACCCGTGAAGTCGTTTCAAAAGACACCGGCAAAAAACTTGTTCCGGATAAAAATGTGCTAAAAACAATTTTGGAATTTTTCGAAAAAAAGAAGATAAAAATGCCCAAAGTTAATGAAAAGCAGTCATATATCCTTGAAGGCGCAGAAATTATTCCCAATAGTTTAGGCACGGCATCCGGACAAATTTTGGAGATAAAAAATAAAATTATAATTCTTCTGCCGGGACCTCCGAGAGAACTTAAACCGATGTTTGAAAATAATGTCCTTCCGTATCTTAAAAAAAAATTTGAAAGGGGCTTATTGAAAATAAAAGTTTTGCACACCGTAGGACTTGCCGAGTCAGTCGTTGATGAAAAAATCAGAAAAATTGTTGACATTGAAAAAAAACTTGAGGGAAGCGAAGTTTCATTTTCTATTCTTGCGAAACATACCGGCGTTGATATGAAAATAATTGTTTCCGGTACCGATGAGATGCTTATTGACAAAACGATTCAAAATCTGAAAAAGGAATTTTACGATGTGCTTAAGGATTCTATTTTCGGCGAAGATAACCAAACGCTTGAAAGTGTCGTCGGTGAACTTCTTCTCAAAAAAAGAAAAACTCTTGCTGTCGCCGAAAGTTGTACGGGTGGGCTGATTTCCCACCGTCTTACGAATGTTGCAGGGAGTTCAATGTATTTTAAGGAAGGCATTGTGACATATTCGGATATCAGTAAAAAACGGCTGCTCGGAGTTAAAGATGAAACGCTCAATAGATACGGCGCAGTATCAAGCGATGTCGCACAGGAAATGGCGGAAGGAATAAAAAAAACATCCGGTACAAATTTCGGAATTTCTACGACTGGTATAGCGGGACCGAAACCTTCGTCTACCGGAAAACCGGTCGGGCTTGTTTTTATTGCCCTCGCCTCCAATGACGGGACAAAGGTTCAACAATTCCAATTTACGGGCTCAAGAGCAGAAATCAAAGACAAAATTGCGACCGCAGCCCTTGACATTTTAAGAATGAATTTGATATAATAATAACAATTAAAAAATTGAGAAAGATTGAAAGATTGGGAAAGATTTTAATCTTTGTAATTTTTCTAAATCTTTTTAATCTTTTAATTGCCGTTATTGGGGGGTTTATGTTGAAAGCAAAAGATGTAATGACAAAGAATGTTGTTACGATTAAGGCGGATATCCTTTTGAAAGATGCAATAAGGATTTTGGTCGGCAAAGGAATAAGCGGCGTTCCCGTCGTAGACGATTCCGGTAAAGTCATCGGCATTCTTTCCGAAAAAGACATTATAAATTATATGTTCAGCGGGAATTTAAGCACGGCGGTTGCCTCTGAAGCGATGACAAAAAATGTTATCAGCATGACAAGCGACACCGATTTAGACAAGGTAGCGCTTGTTATCAGTGAAAAGAAATTCAGAAGAATTCCCATAATTGATAACGGGAAACTGGTCGGAATTATTTCACGGCGAGATATAATACGCTCACTGCTTGAAGTATAGAAAATTATATAAAATCAGCCACAGAATTATCCCGCAAGCGGGACAGGCGCCGAAAAAACACAGAAATAGTTTCAGTGAAATTCTGTGACATTCTGTGGCTTATCTTGAAAAATAATGCGACTGTTTATTGCCGTTAATATCAAAACGGAAACTAAAAACAAAATTGCCTGTATCCAATCGGCTCTCAAAAAAAGTTGCGACAGTGTGAAATGGACTTCGCCGGAAAATCTGCACCTGACATTAAAGTTTTTAGGCGAGGTTGATGACAACAAAAAAGATTTAATTTCGGAAAAATTGAAACAAGCCGTTGTTGGCATAAAAAAGTTTGAAATTGATTTTGAGAAAATCGGTGTTTTTCCGAGTGAAACAGCCCCGCGGGTCTTGTGGCTGGGTTGCGGATGTGGGAAAATAGAGTTGGAAAATCTTGCTCGGAAAATAGAAAGTTTATTGACAGAACCCGACGGTCTTGATTTGGAAAAAGAGAAAAGGCCGTTTTCGGCGCATTTTACTCTTGGAAGATTCAAAAGTCCGACTTGTAGCCCCCGAATTCATTCGGGGGTGAGCCCTGATAAAAAAATCGGGGTAAACTCCGCGAATAAAAAATTATTTAATATCGTGAAAAAAATGGCGATTGAAAAAATATCCGATGTTGTTGAAGCCGTGTATCTTATGAAAAGCACCTTAACGCCCCGCGGACCGGTTTATGAAGTTGTTGAAAAATTTGAGTTGGAGGAAAAGTGAGAAAAACAGTTCAGAGTTCAGAGTTCGTAGTCCGGAGAGCAACCAAAAGAAAAGTTCATGATTCGTGGTTCGTAGTTTGCAAGATTTTATTGTTTTTGATTTTCACTATGAACTATGAACTACTAATTATGAACTATCTTCATTCTGATGACAAAATAATTTCTCTGACATTTCACGACGGACCCAATCCGAAATCAACGCCGCAATTGTTAAAAATACTTGATGATGCAAATATAAAAGCGACATTTTTTGTTGTCGGTAAAATGGCGGAAAAATATCCGGAATTATTAAAAGAAATAAACAAAAGGGGACATCAGATTGCAAATCACACGTACAATCATAAAAATCTTAAAACACTTTCAATAACGGAAGTCATATCGGAACTTTCAAGAACCCGACTTCTGATAAAAGAGATAACCGGTGTTGATGCGTATCTTTATACTCCGCCCGGCGGACAATACAATTCATGGGTAATAAAAGAAGCAAATTCCTGCGGGTACAAAATGGCACTGTGGTCGGTTTTCCCCGAGGACCACAGAAATCCCTCGCCGATAATTTATGAAAAGGTTGTTTCCAACTCCCGCGACGGCAGCGTTGTTCTTCTTCATAACGGTCCTCCCGATACGATTGACGCACTCCCCAAAATCATAGAAAAACTGAAAGCAAGGGGTTTTAAGTTCACAACACTCTCGGAATTACTCACACAGGGCAAAGGAAAACACATTGTCTATCCTCGCGATTGATTACGGAAAAAAACGAATAGGACTTGCGGTTTCATCAACATCTATAGCTACACCCCTTGGGTCAATTTTGACGGACCTTCGGTCTGAAACTACGTTTGTGAAAATTTCTGAAATTATAAAAGAGTATGCCGTCGGCAAAATAGTGCTCGGGTTGCCTCTTAATATGGATGGAACCGAGACTGAGATGACAAAAGAAGTGCGGATTTTTGCTGGCGTAATTGAAAAAAAGTTTCAGATTAAAGTTGATTTTGCGGATGAACGGCTGACATCAAAAGACGCTGAAAGCAGGTTGGCATTGTCGGAAAAAAACTGGCGTAAAAGAAAGAAAAAAATTGACAGTGCCTCCGCCTGTCTTATATTAGAAAATTACTTGGAGAGAAAAAAAATTGTCTTATAGTACATTTGTACTATAACTTCCGACGAGCCATATGAAAAAAATTTCAATTTCAATTTCAATTTCAATCTTAATTTTAATTGCGATAGCGTATTTTTGCATTCCGTATAGAGAAGCATTTATAAAAATTCCCGATGGTTCCACACCTAAACAGGTTGCAAAAATCTTAAAAAATGAAAATATAATAAAAAGCGAAAATGTTTTTCTAACGATTGTTTGGCTTGCAAAAGTTGAAAAAAAATTCAAGCCGGGAATTTATGAATTCAACACAAAAATGACTTCGTTTGCAATTCTGCGGGATATAATAAATGGAAATACTTACAGGATAAAAGTTACGATTCCGGAGGGCTTTACTGCCGAAGAAATTGCTCAACTTTTAGAAAAAAAGGGCATATGCAACGGTAAAAAGTTTTTGGAAATCGTAAAAAATAAAAAATTAGAGGGTTACCTTTTTCCGGAGACATATTTTTTTGAGCCCAATTCTTCAGAGGAAAAAGTGATACAAATGCTCTATAACCAGTTTGAAAAAATTTTTATTGATGATTTTGTGAAAAAAGCAAATGAACTTAAAGTGTCAAAAGAAAAAATCATAATTCTCGCTTCAATAATAGAAAAGGAAGCGAAAAAAGCCGAAGAGAGACCGCTTATATCCGCGGTGTTTCACAACCGTCTTAAAAAGGGATGGAATCTTGAGTCCTGTGCCACGGTTTTATATGCACTCGGCAAACATAAGGATTTTTTGACATATAAAGATACGAAAGTTGATTCAACATTTAATACATACATTCATCCGGGGCTACCACCTTCACCGATAAGCAATCCGGGACTTGCTTCAATAAAAGCGGCATTGTATCCTGCCGAAACAGTTGATATGTTTTTTGTCGCGGATGGTTCCGGCACCCACAAATTTTCAAAATACGCCGATGAGCACATAAAAAATAAAAACTCAAGAAAAAAACATTAACCACAGATGGACCCCCGATAGAATTATTCGGGGGCAGGCTCCGGTGAACACAGAATACACAGAAAACCCCAAAAAACTATTGACTAATTTTTTATTTTTGATACACTTTGCAAAGAAGAAACAATTAAATTCGGAGGTGGATTTATGTTTTGTAAAGGGTTGAAAGTTAAAATGTTGTTAGGATTTTTCCTTACTCACTTACTCACTTACTCACTTACTCACTGCCTTTTTGCTCAAGTTTTTTCCGGCGAAATCGGCGAGATAAAAGGCACCGTTGAAATTTTGAAAGATGGCGAAACCGAGTGGGTGCCGGCTGTTTCCGAAATGCCGGTTCAGTTAAAAGACCGCTTGAAAGCCGCCGAAAATTCATCCTGTAATCTGGAACTTGACGACGGCTCTATTATTTTTATCGGAGAAAATACCGAGGCATCCGTTGAAATGCTTGAATTGACCGCGGAAAAACACAACTCAAAAATTTCCCTGTGGTTCGGAAAAATTATCGCTAACATTTCAAAATCAAAAAATACAAAAATGGAGGTTCACTCTCCGACGGCAATTGTGGCGGTAAGAGGCACTGAGTTTGCGGTTGAATCAAAAGGCGAGGAAACGGATGTAGGTGTTTTTGACGGAGAGGTCGGAGTAAAAAATACGGAAGGCGAAACTGTTGAAGAGGTAATGGTAAAACCTGACGAAGAAACCAGTGTCAGAAAAGGAGTTCGTCCGCGCCCGCCTTCGCGTCTTATTCTGATGCAGAAATACAAAGATAGAAATCTTCGTATTAGAAATAGAGTTGCACAACTCAGGGAACGACTAAAACGACTCCCGCCAGAAAAACGGTTGAAAGCCAGACAGATTGCATATGAAAAATTCCGGAAATTAAGAGAAAAACGGATTGAACAGATAAAAAGGACTCAACAAAAAAGAAAGGCGATTAAGCGGGAAAGGCGGAACCGCAATCGGTGAAAACAGAATTGAGAATTAAGAATTAAGCAGCGACAGTAATATCTATGTAATCTGTGTTCTAATAAATTATGAAAAAACATTTTCTTACTGGACTTGTCATAATTATTCCGTTTTTTCTTACGATGTATATCATCGTGATTATATTCAGGATAGTAGGTAGATTTTTCACCCCTGCGTTTACAAAAATTTTTGAGGCGTTTGTTCCTATTCATATTCCCAATTTCGCCGTCATATTTGTAAGTGCCGTTGTTACACTTTTTTTGATATGGTTTATCGGCATTCTTGCTTCAAATTTCATCGGCAAAAAACTTTTTCATATAGCAGAAAAGTTGCTTTCTAAAATTCCCATGGCAAGTGGTATTTACGATGCGATAAAAAAACTGATGCGGGTTTTCTTTATGGATAAATCCACTTTCAAAAGGGTTGTCCTGATAGAATGGCCCCGCAAAGGAATTTATGTAATTGCTTTTATTACCGCCGATGCGATGGGCGAGGTTCAGGAATCAACAAAGGAAGAGGTCGTAAATGTTTTTATGCCTTCAACCCCCAATCCGACGACGGGCTTTTTTATGCTCGTTCCCAAAACAGATATAATCCCTCTTAAAATGTCCGTCGACGACGCGATAAAACTGATAATTTCCGGCGGTATTGTTATCCCTCCGACAAACCCAAAATGAACCCCGTTAGACATCCGGATTATAGATGTCTATGGGGTTATGGAAAAGTGAAAATGTCTAACAGGGTGAACCAATTAAACGATAAGTTTTTGCTTCTTTTAGATGCCAACAGAATTCTCACCTCCACGCTTGATATAAATAAACTTCTCACCGTGATAATGGAACTCGCACAGAAAGTTGTAAATGCCGAGGCATCTTCACTTTTGTTGATTGATGAAACCACCGGCGAACTTTATTTTGATGTGACAACAGGTGTAGCCGCCGACGAGGTAAAACGCCTTCGGCTTAAATTTGGCGAAGGAATAGCCGGATGGTGCGCCGCGCACAACAGGTCTTTAATCGTTGAAGATGTTATAAAGGATATGAGATGGACCGGCCGCGCCGACGATAAGTCCGGTTTCAAAACGAAATCAATAATATGTACTCCTTTAAGATACAAAGGCAGTGTGCTCGGTGTGATTGAGGGCATCAATTCCGTCAGCAGAGACTTTTTTACAGATGATGATTTACCTTTTTTTGAGGCGTTTGCAAATCAGGCGGCAGTCGCTCTGGAAAATGCACGTCTCTTTATGAAATTGATTCAGGAAAAAGAAAAAATTTCCGCCGCCTTTGACGGAATGAGCGAGTCGGTTTTTGTGACCGATAAAAACGGGACAATTACGCAGGCGAATAAATCGGCGTTTAATCTGATAAATTCCGAAAACATATCAGGGCTTGCATTACCAAAAGTTTTAACTGATATAGGATTTGAAACACCACACCGGTTTCTTGATTTTGACGGCAAAATAAAAATTTCTGAAATTGTAAAAAAAACCGGTCTGCAAATTTTTCTTAATTGCATTGTTACAAAAATTACGGGCAGGGACGAAGAAATTGACGGGTATATTTTTGTAATAAGGGACGTGACCGGCGAGAAAAAGGAAGAACTTTTAAAGCGTTCTTTTTTATCACTTATTTCACATAAACTCAAAACCCCGCTTGTGAGTATTGTCGGATATCTTCATATCTTGGCGGAGGAAAAACTGACATCCAATCAGCAAAAAGCGATTTCCGTTTTGCAGAGTCAGAGCGAACGGCTTGCCGAACTTGTAGAGAGTTTGTTGAGATTTACGGTGATTGAATCCGAAACGCTTGAACTTAAAAAGGAAAAAGTGCGAGTTTCCGAAATTATTTCCGAAACGGTTAACGATTTGAGCAGAAAATTAAAAAGTGTTGTGGTTGAGGTTTCGGATTTATCCGACCTCGGAGAAATTTTTGCGGATAAGGAAAAAATAAAAGAGGCATTGAGATGTATTTTAGAAAACGCAGTCAAGTTCAATAAAAGTCCGAAAAAATCGGTGAAAATTACGGGTGAATATCAAGATGGTGCGGTGGCTGTTAACATTGAGGATAACGGCGTAGGATTTCCGCTTTCCGAAAAAGAAAAAATTTTTGAGAAGTTTTATCAGATTGAAGAATCGTTCACCGGTCAGGTTGCCGGTGCCGGACTCGGGTTACCGCTCGCCAAAAGGATAATTAGTGCTCACGGCGGCAGTATTTCGGTTGCCTCAAAAATAAATAAAGGTTCAAAATTCACAATAACAATTCCGAAGGAATACGATGCAAACGGATAAAAGCGCGGATGTAAACGGATTTTTATCTGTCTGAATCTGTGCCACTATCCGTTTGAATCGTCGTATAAAAAAAATGGCTATTATTAAAGAATCAGAATCCGATTTGATACTTAAAAAAATGCTCCAAAACGGCGGCGAGTTTGCCGAAATATATTTTGAGGAAACAGAATCGGCGGGGTTCACATTTATTGACAAAAAGGTTGATACAGCGTCTTCGGGAACGGCTACTGGCTGCGGGCTCCGGCTTATAAAAAATGAAGAAACATATTTTGCCTCGCAGTCGTCGCCGACCGTTGCGACTATGATTGCGCTTGCCGCTAAACTTTCGGGTAGTCCCGTTGAACCCTCGGATTCCATTCAACCGATAATAATTGAAACCCATTCAATTTCCGAACGGACATCGGATTTGCAACCATACTTAAAAATCATAAAAAATATTAATAATCGTTTGCGTCAAAAATCATCGCAGATAAGGCAAATCTCATTTCAATTATCAACAGCCAGAAAAAGCTTTTTCGTAGCCAATTCGCAAAAAACACAGATATCAGGCAAAAGAAATTCTGCAATTTTTACGGTAGCAATAGTCGTTTCAGACGGTAAAATTACCCAGACCGCACACGAAGTTATAGCGGAAAACTCACTCCAAAAAATAAAATTTGAGATGGTGAAAAGAATGTCCGAAATTGCGTTCAAAAGGGCGACCGATTTGTTGAATGTGGCGGTTCCGTCTCCCGCCGGTGAAATGCCGGTTGTTATTTCTTCCTCCGCGGGAGGCACTATGATTCACGAGGCAATAGGACACTCGCTTGAAGCCGATGCGGTGCAGAAAGGGATTTCGCCGGTTTATCTCGGCAAAATAGGAAAAAAAGTTGCGAATGAAAAAATTACAGTTATGGATAATTCCACGCTTGAAAACGCCCGCGGTTCGTATCAATATGACGATGAAGGTACGCCGTCTCAAAAAACGGTGCTGGTTGAAAACGGGATACTGAAAAATTATCTGTATGATTTATTCACCGCAAAAAAAGATAACACAAAATCCACGGGAAACGGCCGACGGGAATCGTATCATCACAAGCCGATTCCGAGAATGTCAAACACATATATCGCACCGGGATATGATAATCCCGAAGAAATTTTGAAAAGCGTCCAAAAAGGAATTTTCGTAAAAAAAATGGGCGGCGGACAAGTGAATACCGCAAACGGCGATTTTATCTTTGAGGTTGAAGAGGGCTACGAAATTATAGACGGCAAGTTAGGAAAAATGTTAAGAAATACATCGCTCATAGGAAACGGTCCGGAGGTCTTAAACTCAATTGATATGGTCGCAACTGACTTAGGCTGGCAGCCCGGCACCTGCGGGAAAGACGGTCAGGGTGTTCCCGTTCTTGACGGCCAACCCACCCTGCGAATCCCCAAAATCACCGTCGGCGGAACATAAAAAAGATTTATGCGTCAAATCAACAGAGAAAAACTGCGCCGAAAAATTTAGGATGAGTGCGAACCTGAAAAGTGACTTATACATTAAATTGCTTTTTTACAGAAAATTTTATATAATTAAAAATGTGAATTCCAACTAAAGGTAAAAAAATAGAAAACGAAATAGCGAAAAACCATTTCGGAGAAAGAACTTAAAATGGAGTTGATAAAAGGAATGATTAACACATCTATTTTGGAAAGAGATAAATTAGAAAAAAAGTACGAGAATTTTATCCACATTAATAATTCTCTTAACCGACAATTGGTTAGTTTCCAAGCAAATAAAAAAATACCTATATACAATTGGTTTAGTTTTAAAGAAGGATTTTCTTCAGAAATGGTTAGGTTGTTTATAGAAAAATGTCCAAAGAAAACAGGAACCGTTCTTGACCCTTTCGCAGGTTCTTGTACAACATTATTAACTGCAAGAGAAATGGGATTTGACTCAATAGGTATAGAACTGATGCCCTTGGGTGATTTTATATTAAAGTCGAAACTTATACTTGAAAAAATCGATTTTAACTATTTGGTTGAACAAATAAAAGAATTAAAAAAAGTAGATTTTGAATTATATCCAGATAATCCTAAAAATTCTTATAAACATATAGCAATTACAGAAAAAGCATTTTCTCCAGAAACTGAAAGAAAACTTAATGGGTTTCTAAATTACATAAATATTTTAAAAGATGAGCGGATAAAACAGGTTTTTAGTTTCGCTTGCTTTTGCATTTTGGATAAAATAAGCTATACGCGAAAGGATGGTCAGTGTTTGAGATGGGATTACAGAGCGGAAAAAGGGAAATCAAATTTTGACAAAGGAAAAATATACGATTTTGAAGATGCATTATTTTCACAACTAAACAAAATAATATCTGATTTAAGTGATATGCAATTTTTAGGAGATCAAAATAAATTTAATTCTAAAATTGAACTTAAAACCGGTTCCTTGTTTGAAATATTACCTCAATTAAAAAACAACTTTTTTGATTTAGTAATATCGTCTCCTCCCTATTGCAATAGGTATGATTATACCAGGATTTATGCACTTGAACTAGTATATCTGGGATTAAATGAAGATGAAATTAAAAATTTAAGACAAAATTTATTATCCGCCACCGTTGAAAATAAAGATAAAATAGAGTTCATTAGAAAGATATACGAACAAAATAACCGGATTGATTTATTTAATAAAGCGGAACAAATATTCAACTCGAGTAAATCGCTTCAAGAAATTCTAAAAATTCTAAATAGGTATAAGGAGGAAAAGAAACTTAATAACCCGGGAATATATCGTATGCTGAAAAACTATTTTTATGAACATGCTTTTGTCGTCATGGAGATGGCAAGATGTCTTAAAAAAGGTGGCAGAATATATTATGTAAATGATAATGTAAGATATGCGGGAGAAGTGATACCGGTAGACCTTATTTTATCTGAATTTGCTGCTAATAATGGGTTAGAAGTTAAAGAAATATACAAACTCCCAACTGGCAAAGGGAATAGCAGTCAGCAAATGGGAAAACACGGTCGTGTTGAATTGAGAAAATGTGTATACGTTTGGGAGAAGATATAATATGGATTACACAAATCATTTAACAAAATGGGAAGACTTAGTTACACCTTATGAATCTACAAGAGCAGGATTTATTGCAATTGCATTTGAAAAAAACATTAAAGCAACGCCATTTGTTGAAGAAGCAAAAAGTTTGCGTGTTTTAATTAAAGATGTAAAAAAACCAAATGAGTTGTTGAATTTAAAAGATATTTATCCATCGTTATTAACAGCTGCTGGATTAAGTGAAAAATCATTAAATCACTTAACTGAAAATGATAAAAAAGAAGCAATAAACAATTTAATTGAAAAATTCATAGAACCAGCAGGAAAGAATTTTATCGATGAACTAATTTACAGATTTCTTTTAACACGAGGCGATTCCTTGGGTGGGATGATGAGAAATATTGCAGGAGCAATTGCACAAAAAAAGTTAATTCGCTGTATATTATCTGCATTGTCCATAAAGCATCGAAATTTTAAATATCTACATTCAATTACAAAAAAATGGATAGATGGAGACATCAAAGATACATCAATAGAAGAAAATACTGGAGGTTTATATTGGAATAATGATGGAAATTCAAGAACATTATTATTTAATATTACTCCACCTATTGTCGATAAAAATGTAGATATGTGCATATTTAGTTGCAAATATGAAAATTTTAGCAAAAAAATAATAAATGATGCTTCAAAATATATTGCTTTAGGAGAATTAAAAGGCGGTATTGATCCTGCTGGAGCTGACGAACATTGGAAAACAGCTAATACAGCATTAGAAAGAATAAGAAGTGCTTTTATATTAAGTGGAAGTAATCCAATGACATTCTTTATTGGAGCAGCAATAGAAAATAGTATGGCTCAAGAGATAGTTAAACAGTTGGAGGATGCAAAATTAACTAATGCTGCCAACTTGACAAATGAAAAGCAGTTAAATTCTATTTGTCATTGGATATGTGACTTATAAAAATAGGCATACTACATTTTAAAGGGGAACCCGGGAGGCTGTGTCGCAATTAGCGAAAAACAGCCGATTTGCTCTTTGAAATTTTTATATAACCAAAAATTAAAGAATATACCTTTTGCATTTTCGTTTTTTCAATTTATTCTTCCAATTTTCTGTGTATAACTCACTTTTTTATCCATCGGGTATAGCAACTGTGCAGGGTTTTGTCAGTGCCTGTGTTAGTAACTTATTCTGTTCTCTTAAAAATCTTGCAATTTTTAAGAGATTGTGAGCACTGCACATCAGAGAAAATTCTCCTTTGACTTTTTCCAAACCTCTGAGTAAAAATTCTCTGAAACCTAAATTCTGGCTCAAATTTCCAAACACAGGTTCAGCAGTTATTTTGCGTTTGGCATATATCTTTTTTCCTTTTTTTGTGGATAATTTCCGGCGCATTTTGTCAATCAAGTGTTGATGTTCAGAAATCCAGATGAAACGACCGTTTTTGCTAATTGTACATTTACCAAAATGTTGGCAACTTTTACAATCTTTGTAATTATTGTAGACAGAATATTTTACTCCATTATCCATAGTTTGACAGTTATAATGCAGTTTTTTCCCAGCAGGACAGGTAAAATTGTTTTCTTCTTTGTTGTAAATAAATTTGGATCTGTGAAACGGAGAATTTACATCGTAACCTTTACCTCGTTCTTTCGTTCGCGAATTAGTATCGGGAATATATGGCTCAACTTTTTCTTTATATTCTGGTTTCTCAAGTTCGGCTAAATTTTTACCTGAACTGTATCCAGCATCGGCCGGGATATTAATTTTTTCCGGTTGTTTGTCATCGGAGAATTTTTCCGGTTCAAGTTCCTTGACATTTTCTAATACTTCGTCAACCATCGGTATTAGTTGCGGAACATCGTTTTGTCCGTCGGTAACATCATTTGCGACAATTATTTGTTCTTTGGAATCAACGGCAATTTCTGCACGGTAACCAGGAATTATTCGTGATTTATCCTTCTGAAATTGTGCATCTTCGTCGGTAAGATTGATTTTCTTTTTGTGAGATTGCTTCAGTTTTTCCTGTGCCTGTTTTAATTGATGGACTATTCGTTTCATTTTCTTGATACGATTTTCTTTATTGCGAATATTTTCCGGAAGTTCATCACCACGATTATCGGGTCCGTAAAGATTATCTTCTTCAAGGTCGGTTTGATTTACTTTTTCGAGATATTTGTCAATTGCTTTTTGAATCTCTTCTCGTTCTTTAATAAGTTCTTTCTCATCATATGTTCTGGAAGATGTAGCACTGGCTTTCATCACTTTACTGTCAATAGAAATGTTGCCAAGTTTAGTTAATCCGAGACGATGACAGATTTGTAATATGTCCACGAAAGAATTTGTAAGTTCAGAAATATATTTTCTGCGAAATTCCGCGATTGCTTTGAAGTCGGGTTTCTGCATACCGGCTAAATATATAAAGGCGACATCGGTATGAGTTTTTTCTTCAACTTTGCGAGAACTATGCGTCTTTGTAGCATATCCATAAAACCAGATCTTTATCATAAGTTTAGGATGATA
>JACRDL010000097.1 GCA_016218625.1 Elusimicrobiota bacterium | reverse complement strand
TTCAAAACAAATGCTGAATTACATAATGAAGAAAATTGAAAGAGTAAAGATTATATAATTTTTAGCACTTTGCTAAATTATGCAAAATGTGCTCCGTCGGTGAAGTCAAAAAAATATACGTTTTCACGCTTTTTTTAGGTTCAAATTTTGTCGTTAATAGAATTGTTAAATGGGATAAAAAAAGAAATAATCAAAAATGTATCAAATATGAAAAGAAAGAATGTCGGTATTTATGAGAAAAAAATTAATAAATACAAAGAAAAATATAGGAATGTAAGGAATAAAATACTCGCGCACAGAGATGATGAGATGTTTGTTGAAATAAGACATAAAATATCTGATAAGGAAAAAAGATATTTATTCCAAAAAATCAACATTAAAGATGTCTTGACTTTTTCAGGGGAAGTAGAAAAATATATGAGATTGATTAAAGGAGAAACCCCTTTACAATTTTCAGAAATACTTAGCGATAAGCAGGGGAATAAAATCCATAAACTTTACATACCATTGGATTACAGTAAAATTAAATTTCAATAATAAATAATGGGTTGAGACGGAGGTAATTAAAAACGAGATTGCTTCGTCGCCTTGCTTCTCGCAATGACGGGCAAAAAAAATAAGTCAAGGACGGTTCTGGTTTCTAATCTGAAATCTTGAGAAAATGATTTTAGAGAAATCGGATACGAAATAAAAAAAATACTTGACAAAACATCATATATGATGTATAATAACGATGGATTGTATGTATAGGGTCATTTATTATACGGATAAAAGAGGAAATTCGTCCGTAGAAGATTTCATCTGTTCTTTACAGTTGAAAGTAAGAGCGAAAGTTTTAAAGTGGTTGGAGTTATTAGAAGAACACGGCCCGAATTTGCCGAGACCATATGCGGATAGTTTGAGGGATAAAATAAGAGAGTTAAGAATATCTCATAGTAATCTGGAAATAAGAGTGCTTTATTTTTTTTGGAAAGACAAAGTTATTGTATTGACAAACGGATATTTTAAAAAAGACCGAAGGACAGATATCTCAGAAATTGAAAGAGCGATAAGTTGTATGAACGATTTTATAACAAGAGAAGGATGGTGAACAGGTATGAATAAATACAAAACATTTAGAAATCATTTGAAGGCGGAATTGAAAAACTCCGAATTCAAAAAAGCATATGGCAGGGAAGATTTTATTATAAGAGTCGCGGTGCAGATTGCCCAAGAACGCCAGAAACATTGTCTTACGCAAAAAGAACTTGCAAAAAAACTACACACTTCACAGCAGACAATTTCTCGGATAGAGCAGGGCGACCAGAATATTACCATCGGATTGATAGAGAGAATAGCGGAAGTATTCGGAAGAAAACCCGTCCTGAAATTCAACTAATTTATTGCCATGGGTAAAATGGAAAAATGAAGAGGAAAAAGGGGAAAGGAAAAAGGGGACAGGTACAATTTTCTGCAATCTGAAATCTCGAGAAAAAGAAAATGATTTTAGAGAAATCAAAAAACAGCATCAAGTTATCTACTTTCGTAGTTGCGTAGTTGCGAAAGTAGTTGAATAGGTCGGGGTTTACCGACGAGAAAGCAAAAAACGAAAAACCGGGAAATAAAATTAAAACAACGGTTTTCTTAAAAATTTCGGGAATGATTAAAAATGTTTTCAAAGTTTATGTTATTTCTGTAATCAATTCTTTTGCCGAAATATGCGCACTTTTTTTGTTTTCGGTAAAAACTATTTTTTCAAGAGATAAAAAGGGTCGGATGCTGATTTCCGACATAACAAAAAATCAAATATATTTTACCGGTGTCCAATCATTCTTTTTAATAAGTATAATTTCATTTCTTTTTGGTGCTGTTGTGACAATACAATCGGTAACCCATCTTTCAAAATGGAATGCGAGCGAATTTATAGGCAAAATACTTGTATTGGTGATATTGAGGGAACTGGGCCCCATATTTACATCGCTTATAGTGATAGGCCGTTCTGCTACCGCGATGGCAACCGAAATAGGGAATATGGTTGTATCAAAAGAAATTGAGGCATTGAAGTCCATGGGCATTGACCCGATAAAATATATCGCAATACCGCGTCTGATATCTATGGTTGTTTCTATGGTGATATTGACTGTTTATTTTAATGTTATAGGTGTTATGGGCGGTTTTTTGGCTGCAAAAACGATATTATCTGCTCCGTATTTAATTTTACAGAAAAACTTCATCCATGCGATAACATATACCGATATCACCGTCGCATTTCTAAAAAGTTTCGGTTTCGGCGTGATAATAGCGGTTATATCCGTGCATCAGGGGTTAAAGGTGAAAATTTCGCCCACCGAAGTGCCTCAAGCGGCAACCTGTGCCGTGGTCAATTCTTTGTTGATTCTGTTTATTTATAATAGTTTGTTGACGATTTTATTTTATTTATGAACGACATTCCGATAGCGATACGGGTTAACGATATGAGTTTTTTCGGTTCTGAAATCGGGAGATGTATTTTTTCCGGCGTTAATATCTCAATAAAGAAGGGCGAAACGGTAGTTATATCCGGCCCGAGCGGCTGCGGCAAGACGCTTTTGTTGAAAATTATCAGCGGTTTATCCGAACCCGCATCTGGCAGCATTACGCTTGGCGGGCAGAATTTATCAAAATTATCGGACAAAGAAATATTGAAGATAAACGAACTGTCAGGCTTCGTGTTTCAGGACGGAGCGTTAATAAGCAATTTGAATCTTTACGATAATATCGCACTGAAACTGCGGTATCATACCAATCTGTGCGAAAGTGAGATTAACAGCAGGATAAAACCGTGGCTTATTCAAACGGGGTTGCTTTCGCATATACATGATTTTCCCGCGGCGTTAAGCATAAATCAGAAGAAACTGGCGGGTTTTATAAGGGCAGTAATAAATACTCCGGAGTATCTGTATCTGGACGAAATCACAAACAACATTGATTTACGGTATTTTGATTTTATAATGCGGACAATCGGAAATTTGAAAAAAGAAAAAGTAACGATATTATTCGCCACAAACAACAAAAAAGTTATATCCGAAATATCTGACAGGGTGCTGATTGTTGACGACGGAAAAGTCAGGTATTTCGGCAGATATAACGATATATTCGCTCTCAACGATGAAAAACTAACGGAGATATTAACCCAAAATTTGCAATAGTGAATTTTGTGGTTCGTAGATGGTAGTTCATAGTTCGTAGTTCGTAGATTTTACTATGAACTCTGAACTCTTAACTATGAACTCGAAATTTTGCTTCGCAAAATTTTTGTGGAGGCGGGGATGCCAGTTAAATTTACAAGACGGCAAAAAATAGTAAGTTTGTTCATCATTTGCGGAGTTATACTTTTTTTTGTGAGTTTAGTTTCAATCGGGCGCGGGAAAAATTTTTTCGGCAAAAAATATTATTATTTCACGACTTTTAAATCCGGCGAGGGGCTTCAAAAAGGCATGACGGTTTATATGAACGGCTTTCCGATAGGTAATCTGGAGAACATGGTGCTTGATTACAAAAATAATGTAATTTTGAAGATCGGGGTTTATGAAAAACACTGGAAAAGGATAAAAGACGGCTCAATCATCAGGTTGATATCGCCGTTATTCGGCTCAAAAACGCTTGAAATAATTCCGGGCGAATTCAGCGCTCCGCTGCTAAAAAATTTCAGCAAGATTGCATCATATGATTCCGAGGAAGGCAGAAAGATATTGTATGCGCGGAGAGATGAAATCCCGACCCCGCCGATAGACGCGATAATAATCAATACTTCCGAAATAATGAAAAAAATAAACGACCCGCAAGGACCGTTTTTTGCGAATCTTGAAAACTTCAGGGTAATAAGCAAAAATGTCGGCAAAATCAGCGATAAAATTATGAATAACCAAGAAAGGATAGACAATATATTTAAACACATGGAAGAATCAACCGCGAATATGGAAACAATTTCAAAATCAATAATGAATTCGCCTTATTTTGAGAAGAAAGAAACCAAGCCGAAAAAATCGTCAATAAATCTGAATGAATCTTATAGTCCGTACAATACGAAATGAAAAAGCGAAATATAATTTTAATTCTGTTTTTGATTCAAACCTGCGGTTGCCTGCCTAAGATACAAATACAGGAAAGAAGCAGCGATGACGATGCGATTTCCCTCATAGAAAAAGGTAAAAAGCAGTTTTCTCTCGGCGATTATGAGTCAGCGATGAAATCGTTTCAAAAAGTGCTGGAAATAAGTAAAACGGTAGACAATCAGCAGATAGCGGCGATTGCTTACAATAACATCGGCACGACATTACTGATGTCTGACGATTTGGACGGCTCGGAGAATAATTTTAAGAGTGCTTTAGAAATTAATCGTAAATTAAATAATAAAAGCGAGTTGATTGTGAACCTGAACAATCTCGGCAAACTGTATAAGGAAAAAAAGGATTATCAAAATGCAAAAAAGATGTATGAAGATGCCCTCGCAGAAAGTCAATCCGCAAAGGATATGGTGCAGACCGCTGCGGTTTATAACAATCTCGGTATATGCGAAATAGAAGCGGGGAATTTTGAAAAAGCGAAAGAATTGTTTGAGAAGTCCGAAAAAATAAACCGTGCTAAAAACAATGAAGAAGGACTTGCGATGAATATGCGTAATCTCGGTAATTTGTTCCAGAAACAGCAAAAATACGACGAAGCGTTCAATTGTTTTGAAACCGCCTTAAAAATTCACAAAAAATCGGAAGATTCATACAACATATCCGGCGATTTAAGCAGCATGGGATATGTTCTTGAAAAACTCGCCCAAAACAGCGAGGCGTTGGAATGCTACCAAAGAGCATTTGAAATAAACGAGAAACTCGGCATAAAAGACAGAATGAAAAAAGACATTTACAATATAATAAGGACGGCGGAAACTCTTAATAAAAAAGAAATTATAAAAACCTACCGGGAAAAATTAAATTCGTTTTAGGTGCGCGATGTCCCGAATTAAAATAGTTAGACATTTAATAATACCGCTTTTATTTTTTTTTATGTTTGGTATTCGGGAACTCCAAGCGAAATCCGTTTATCAGAAACAAATAAAAAATAACGAAATAGAAATAGAGGCGGACGCTTACTACACGAGTTTTGATTATTACCTGTCGATTACGAATACCGCTATTCCGTACTACGACAATGCCGATGAGTTCAACATATATAAAAAATTGCTGGCGGACCCTACCCCGAGATATCTGGTGTTTGAATTAAGTTCCTATCCTTTACCTTGCATAGGTGCGCTGTTGAAAAAACAGACCCCGGATTTCTACGAGTCAATGAATGTCACGGATAATTTTAACATAATAAAAAGTATCACCGCGGGATTTGAAGAGCCGTACGCGATTTCTTTATTTTTAGGCAATGTAATAAGTTTCAAACAAAAAGACACAAAAGATATGGAAGGCAAAGGTTATACGGGATTTTTGTTAAGCGCCGGCAACTATCACATAAAAGACAATGAAATAATCGCCGACAACTGGCTGGAGACGGAGTTGAAGATAAAAGGCGATAAAAAAATATTGGAAAATAAAATGAGTTGGAGTTTCAGGGTCGGCGCCAAGTTTCACAATAACGATTACATCAAAGATGTTTTATATTTTTCAATAAGGCGCGATAGGACGGACAAAGACAAGTTAAATCGCTCGCCGTTCAGAAATAGTAATATTGAATACACATTTGACTTAGGAACAAAAAAAACCGGCATATTGAGGCATTATTTTTTAGTCGGCAAAAAAATTCCGTTTAATAAACCGAAAGTTGTCGTTAGTTTCGGCGCGGGTTTTTTATGGGAGAAATCCGATAAATACACCGGCCCGCTTGAGAGAACAGGCGAAATCAACAACTTTCAGATTCTTTTCAGGCCCAATATAGAATTTTAGAGATGACTTCGGACGGGAAAAATCAGATTTAGATTTTTATTTGAAAATTTCTGTAATTTTTTGTATAATCAACAAAGCAATTAAAAATTAAAAGTTAAAAATGAAAAATTATGGATAAAATTATTATCAAAGATTTTCACCTAAATTTTTAATTTTAAATCCCGCTAAAGCGAGACAAGTTTTTACATTTTTAATTGATTTTGATGAGAGGTGTAATTATGCTTAAATTCAACAAAAAAACGAGAACGCTTGAACAGGAAGAGTATAAGTACGAACTGCAGGATGTCAAAGAACCGAATCTTTACCGGGACATTTTTCCTTACGGCGAGGTGCCGAAAATTTCATTCAACTGGCGTGTGATGCCGATGACGCCTGCCGAGGATATCTGGATAACGGATACGACATTCCGCGACGGTCAGCAGTCCCGCCCGCCTTACACGGTAAAACAGATTGTTGACATTTATAAAATGCTTCACCGTCTTTCGGGCACCAACGGTGTTGTCAGGCAATCGGAGTTTTTTTTATATTCCGAAAAAGACAAGGATGCCCTAAGAAAATGTCTTGAACTCGGCTACAAATATCCCGAAATTACCGGTTGGATAAGGGCGCACAAAGAGGATTTCAAACTTGTCAAAGTTCTCGGGCTTAAAGAAACGGGCATTTTGACATCCGTTTCCGACTACCATATTTTTCTCAAACTGAAAAAAACTCGCAAGCAGGTTTTGGATATGTATATGGATATTGTCCGCTCGGCACTTAACGAAAATATAATTCCTCGGTGTCACTTTGAGGATATAACCCGCGCCGATTTTTACGGGTTTGTGGTTCCGTTCGCCCAGGAATTAATGAAACTTTCCAAAGAGTCAAAGATTCCGATAAAAATCCGCGCCTGCGATACGCTCGGTTACGGAGTTACATATCCCGGCGTTTCAATGCCTCGTTCCGTCAACGGTATAATGTACGGTTTAACGAAATTTGCCGGAGTTCCGTCGGAGTGGCTTGAATGGCACGGTCATAATGATTTTCATCGCGCTCTGACAAATGCTATCGGTTCATGGCTTTACGGATGCTCCGCGGCAAACGGTTCGCTTCTGGGAATTGGGGAAAGAACCGGTAACACTCCGACGGAGGCGCTTATTATTGAATACATCGCTTTTCGCGGCGATGCCAACGGAATGGATACAACGGTTATCACCGAAATCGCGGATTATTTTGAAAAAGAAATGGGCTATCAGATTCCTGCGAACCAGCCATATGTCGGAAAAAACTTTAATGTTACCCGTGCGGGAATTCATGCTGACGGTCTCTTGAAAGACGAGGAGATTTATAATATCTTTGATACTAATAAACTTTTGAATAAATCGGTTTCCGTCGGCATTACGGATAAATCCGGCGTGGCGGGAATTATCTACTGGATAAATCATCATATAAAAGTTAAGGTTGATAAAAATCATCCCGGCGTTGTAAAAATCAAAGAATGGATTGATACGCAATACGAAGCCGAAAGAACAATAGGGATTTCCGACGAGGAAATGCACGAACTGGTAAAAAAATATCTCCCGGAAATCACGGAACAGACACGGAAGTAAGGAACACGGAACAGAAGCGGAACAATCACGGAAAGTTCAGTGTCAGTTCTGTGTAAAGTTCCGAGTCAGTTCCGTGTGTTTGCGGAGCAAACTATGAAATTTTCACAGGCATTTATACCAACGCTTAAAGAAACACCGTCCGATGCCGACACAATTTCGCTGAAACTGATGTTGAGAGCAGGACTTGTCAGAAAATTGTCGTCGGGCATTTATGAATGGCTTCCTCTGGGGCTTCGGGTGTTAAAAAATGTTGAACAAATCATCCGCGAAGAAATGGCTCAAATCGGTGGCCAGGAACTTTTGCTTCCGGCAATTCTTCCGAAAGAGTTGTGGGAGGAAACCGGCAGATGGAATCTTTATGGAAAAGAACTTTGCCGTCTAAAAGACCGCTCCGGCCGCGAATTCTGTCTTGGTCCCACCCACGAGGAAATCATAACGGATATTGTCCGAAAAGATGTCCGCTCATACAAACAACTTCCATTAATGCTTTACCAGTTTCAGACAAAATTCAGGGATGAAATCCGTCCCCGTTTCGGAGTTATGCGGGCAAAAGAGTTTTATATGAAAGACGCATATTCATTTCACGCGACGGAAGAAGATGCCGGAAATTATTACAAAATTGTCTATGGTGCTTACTCAAAAATCTGTGAAAGGTGCGGATTCAAGTTCCGTATAGTTGAGGCGACGACAGGCGCCATCGGCGGTTCTTTCTCGGATGAGTTTATGGTTATGGCGGATACCGGCGAGGAAGAGATTGTTTCATGCGTTTGCGGCTACGGTGCGAATGTTGAAAAAGCGGAATGTGTGAGAGACAGTTCGGAGTTAAAGGTAGTAGCGGTGGGATTGCCATCCCACGATGTAGCGGTTTTAGAAGAAATTCATACACCGAATCTAAAGACGGTGGATGAGGTCGGAAAATTTCTTAATGAAAAACCGGAAAAATTTATCAAGACGATTATCTATCTTGCCGACGGAAAACCCATTATGACATTAGTTCGTGGTGATTGCGAAATAAATGAGGAAAAATTAAAAGGTTTTTTGAAATGTGACGAACTTATTCTTGCGGATGCACAAACTGTTGAAAAAATCACAGACGCGACGGTTGGTTTTGCCGGTCCTGTCCACTTCCGACTTCCGACTTCCGACTTCCGACTTATTGCTGATTTTTCAGTAGAAAATATCACAAACGGCGTTTCAGGTGCAAATAAAAAGGATTATCATCTGAAAAACATAAATATCGGTAGGGATTATAAACCGACTGAGATTGCGGATATAAGAAAAATAAAAAGAGGCGCTCTCTGTCCGAGATGTAAAAAACACGAATTAAAATTCTCGTGTGGTATAGAAGTTGGGCATACATTCAAACTTGGCACAAAATATTCTAAAGCGATGAACGCTACATTTCTTGACGAAAAAGGCAGACAAAATTTTTTTATAATGGGCTGTTACGGAATAGGCGTTTCCCGAATTGTTGCCGCCGCAATTGAACAATCAAATGATGAAAGCGGAATTATCTGGAACGAGTCGATCGCACCTTACAAAGCAATAATAATTCCCATATCTTATGAAGGTAAAGTTAAAGATGTAAGCGATGAAATATACGAAAAACTCTCTCAAAAATATGATGTTTTGCTGGATGACAGAGATGAAAGAGCGGGCGTCAAATTCAAAGATGCGGATTTACTGGGAATTCCCGTTCGCATAACCGTCTCTGAAAAAACATTAAAAGAAAATAAAGTGGAAATAAAATATCGCAACAAAAATTCGGTAAATCTGCTGGCCATAGAAAAAGTTCTTGACAATTTTTTTTAATTTTGTATGATTGGTGCAGATATGAAAAATATATTTTTATCTGATGTCATTTGTAGCGGCGGGATTGCTATCCCGCTATTCTCCGACGGAAAATTCGGGGGGGGGGTAGAAACAGTTTAGAGTTCATAGTTCATAGTTCAGAGAAATTTGTAGTCGCAGATTTTCAATCTGCGTTTTTTGTTTCAAATTTTTTGTAGAGGCAGACCCTTGGTCTGCTTTTTCTTTTTCAAATTTGTGATTTTATGAAAAGATTTCGGCTGTTTATTGTTTTTACTGCAATAATTGTTTTGCTCAATTGCGCTGATATAATTGCAAAACCAAAGGATATTCCAAAAGAGACACCGGCGCAATCGGTAAAACCGTCACAACCGCCGGCAGAAACGCCATCAGGCACACAGCCGGCAACACCCGCACAACCGGCGGTTCCGGGAGAACAACCATCGACACCCGCAACTCCGGCAGAGCCAGGAAAACCGGAGCATCCTGTTAAGCCGGAACATCCGGAAGAACCAGTCAAGCCGACAAAACCGGAGCAAAAACCGAAAGTTCCGGAAAAACCGACAGAACCGACCAATCCGTCGCAACCGTCTCAACCGTCTGTTCCATCAGGTAGCGGTATTCCAATTCCGCCTGTTCCACCCGCACCGCCGGCAGCAGGTGGTGCGGCAGTAGTGCCGGTAGTTACGCCACCAGTCCCGCCGGTTCCACCGACACCACCGGTATCCGCACCCGTTTCCGGTGCGGGAAAAGTTCTCAAAGGTGCAGAAAAAATTGGAGTTGGTATTATCAGTACGATTATACCGAAGAAAAAAGAAAAGACAAAAAAAGAACCCCCTCCGGCGCTACAAAAATCTACAACAGTTCAAATAGAAACAAAACCAAAAATAGAAAAAAGTACCGATACAAAAAATGGAACAAATGTTCCATTTCAACCTGTTGTTATTCCGCTTTTTTCAGAAGGCAGTGGTCCTAAAATCGCAGTGTTTGATTTTGAAGGCGAACATGGGGTTGAAATAGCAGATTATATTTCAGAAGCACTTACAAAAAATTTCCGTGTATATGACAGAAAGTCACTTTCGGGAAAAGGACTGGCAAAAGAAAAAGTGAACAATGCGACTCTCAAAAAAATCAAAAAAGATGTTGATGCCGATTATTTTGTAACAGGCGGAGTAAGCAAAAAAACCGAGACGCTTTATATTGTATCGGTCTTTTTGAAGGATGGTAAAAAGGGTGATACAAAAATGACCGATTATCCGAAATTCAAAAAATTAGATGAACTAAAATCAACCGCAGAAATAATTGCAGGAAAAATAAAAAAGCGTGTGGGAGAACTCAAATGAAAAATCAAATACTTGCCGCTAATTCAAGATGCGGATTGACAAGCCGGGTTTCAAACGGCGGAAGTAGTTTTTGTACTTTTACAACCACAAATTTTTCGCCTTTCTTTTTGAGTTCTTTTGCTAATACAAGTTCTTTGGCGGTGAATTCCGGGTCATCTTCAACTTCAAAAATAATACCGGCACCTGCGGGAATTTGCTCCGCTATTTCAGGATGGTTGACGAGATACCTGTCAAACTCAAAACTTAAAGTGATGCTTTTGTCTGCGAATTCTTTATCGGTCATTTTGAACCTCCTTACAAAATTGTTCTTTGTATTTCGTCCAGTTGCTTTTCAAATCCTGCTCGGCAAATGTCATCGCTATGTTATAATTACTCATTCCAAGATTAAACTTTTCCATAGTTCCATTATAATGAATAACATCTTTATGGGCGAAACCGTGTTTAGTGTCATATCTAACAACCGGATACCATTTGTTTTTGATTTCTGTTTCCAACTGCACCATAAACTCAACAACCTGATTTTTAAGTTGAAGATGATGATGTCTGATTCTCGTGGTCTGCGTCAGATATTTTACAAATTCAGTTTTGCTGATCATCTAAAAATAATTATAGCAAAAATAAAAGGAATTGTCAAATGAAAAAACTGACACGAAGTGTCATTCCGTGCTTGACTGATCTTCCCCCAAAAAAGTGGACACTTAGAAGAGTTAGTGGTATAATAGCCGCTGACCTCAAAAAGTGGGAGGTGTCCAATGGAAGGTCAAGAAGTGAAGAAGAAGCGGTTTGACAGGGAGTTTAAACTCTCTGCGGT
>JACRDL010000093.1 GCA_016218625.1 Elusimicrobiota bacterium | reverse complement strand
AGTTTGAACAGCGGTGAGTGTAGCAAATTTTTTATTTTTTTTGTGTATCTTTAACAATTCCTTTATATTGACATCACTGACGCCGTCGCCATATGTCATCAAAAATGTTTCACGACTTACATATTTTTCAATTCTTTTCAGACGACCGCCGGTCATGGTATCTACACCCGTATCAACAAGCGTTATTTTCCACGGTTCGGAAGTCGTACTGTGTATAACTGTTTCGTTTTTTTTCAGGTCAACCGTCATGTCGCTCATATGGAGATAATAGTGAGAAAAATATTCTTTCACGATATATCCGAGATAGCCGAGGCAGATAATGAATTCGTGAAAACCGTAATGTGAGTATATTTTCATTATGTGCCAAAGCATCGGTTTGCCGCCAATCTCAATCATCGGCTTGGGTATATTTTGCGTCTCTTCGCTGATCCTTGTTCCTTTTCCACCCGCAAGAATTACTACTTTCATTTTTTGTCTCATAGTAAAAACTTTTCTTTATACCACTTAATTGTTCTTTTCAAACCTTCTTCAAAACCTGTTTTTGCCTTGAAACCGAATTCTTTATATGCCTTTGAAGTATCAAGGCAACGTCTCGGTTGGCCGTCGGGCTTGGTTACGTCCCAAACAATTTTTCCTTTGAATCCTGTTAATTTAACAATCAGTTCTACTAAATCTTTTATTGAGATTTCGAAACCGGCACCGAGATTTACCGGATCCGATTTGTTGTATTTTTCGGTCGCCAAGATTATTCCTTCTGCAGCATCTTCAACATACAAGAACTCTCTTGTGGCTTTTCCGGTTCCCCATACAACTATTTCCTTTTCGTCGTTTTTCATCGCATCAATACATTTTTTTATCAGGGCGGGAATGACATGCGAAGAATTCGGATTAAAATTATCGCCCGGACCATAAAGATTTACAGGCATCAAGAATATAGAATTAAAACCATATTGTTGTCTATATGCCTGAGATTGAACCAAAAGCATTTTTTTTGCTAATCCATATGGCGCGTTAGTTTCCTCGGGATAACCATCCCATAATTTTTCTTCTTTAAACGGAACGGACGTGAATTTTGGATAGCAGCATATTGTGCCCAGGGCGACGAATTTTTTTACTCCGTTCAGCCGCGCGGTTTCCATTAACTGCGCACCCATTATTAAATTATCGTAAAAAAATTTGCCGGGATTTTCACGATTTGCACCAATCCCGCCTACTACTGCTGCAAGATGAATTACTATATCGGGACTCGCATCTTTATACATTCTTCTAACATCTTCCATTTTAATTAAATCGTAGTTTTCTATGGTTGGAACAAAAATATCTTTACAACCATGTCCTTTCAGTTTGTTAACAAGATGGCTTCCCAGAAAACCCGACCCGCCGGTAACTGTAATTCTTTTGTTCTTGAAAAATTCTAACATATATTTAATCCTGTCCTCTCATTATAATGAATTTTTTTGGAGAAATTCAACGGTAAATGCTGAAAATATTGAGATAAAAAAGCCAAGTATGGTTGCTATGGCAACTATGTTTCTTTTTGATGGGCCGCTTTTTATAAGCGGCAGAACCGGTTCGGCAATAACTGAAGCGGTCTTTGTGTAATATTTTAATTCCATCTCTTTTGCCCTTATTGCTGATTCCAGTGCCGTCTGTCTTTTAGACGCATCTTCTTTTGCCTGAAGCAGTCCCTGAAACACATATCCCTGTCCCCAGGTACTCGCACTTTCCCTTTGCTGGCTTCTTTTGCACAGTTGTTCAATTTCGCTTTTTACGGTTAAGAGTTGCTCTTTTAAGTTAGACATTTCATCATTTGAAATTTCCAATCCATCCTTTACAAGTTTGTTATGCCTTTCCATAATTAGAGAACAAACTATATCAGCCATTTGTTTTGCTTTTTCAGGCGATTTTTCTTTGGCTGTTACTTGAATATAACCCAATTTGTCTGACATCTTAAACTTTTCGGGAAGATTATATGCCTCTTTTTCTTTCAGACCCATTTGTTCTGCGATTCCTTTCAGATAAGGATTCAGCGGATTCTTAAAAAGCAACTCCCCGATTGTCGAGGTCTCCACCGGAACACTGTTTATTTTTGCCGGCTCAATGATTGCTGATGATTCATACACATTCGGCAGAAACAGTGAATAAACCGCTGAAATAACTACGCAACCGATTGTAATGCCTGCAACCAATTTCCATCTCTTTTTCAACACCCTCAAATAGTCCATTAAATCAATTTCATGCTCTTCCATAAATCCTCCAATGATTTTTTAACCACAGATTACACAGATTTTCACAGATTAAAAACTTTTTTCTTGTGTCAATCTTGTGAAATCTCGTGGTTTCACTATAACTCCTATATTACTTCTTTTATTTTTTTAACGATATATTCTATTTTTTCATCGTCCAATTCCGGATACATCGGCAGAGATAATGTTTCATCCTGCATTTTTTCCGAAACGGGAAAATTACCTTTCTTGTAGTTTAAGTTTTCATATACTTTCTGCAGATGCAAAGAACACGGGTAATAAATTTGATTTGGTACACCACTATCGGCTAAATGTTTCTGAACTTTGTCTCTTGTTGGCTTATCGCTAAAACGGATTGTGTAATAGTTGAAAGAATGTTTGCAATTTTCCAAAACCTTCGGCACTGTCGCAACATTTTTCAGCAATTTATTATATTTTTCTGCGACACTGTTTCTCATAGCAGTCCATTTCGCAATATGTTTTAATTTAACTGAAAGTACCGCGGCCTGAATCGTATCAAGACGGGAATTAAATCCGTCCATAACGGAAAAATATTTTTCTCTCTGACCGTGATTTCTTAATGCTTTCGCATTTTCGTAAATTTTTTCATCGTTTGTTACAACCATTCCGCCGTCGCCGAAACATCCAAGATTTTTTGCGGGAAAAAAACTGAAACAGCCGGCATCACCGAATGAACCCGTGAGTCGGAAGTCGGAAGTCGGAAGTTTGTATTTTGCGGAAAATGACTGTGCGCAATCTTCTATAACTTTAAGATTATATTTTTTTGCGATTTCTAAAATTTTTTCCATTTCAGCAGGATGCCCGTACATATGAACAGGCAGGATCGCCTTGGTTCTTTTTGTAATTTTCTTTTCTACCTCTCTCAGGTTGATATTATAGGTATCAATTTCAATATCTGCAAAAACAGGCACGCCGCCTGCCTGAACGATGGCTTCGCTAGTTGCTATAAACGTAAAAGGCGTCGTAATAACCTCGTCGCCGGATTTAACCCCCGCAGCGAGCAGCGCAATTTTTATAGCATCCGTTCCGTTCGCAACGCCGACGGCATATTTTACCCCGCAGTATTTTGCAAAATCATCCTCAAATTTTTTGACCTCTTCACCTAAAATAAAATTTGTTTTGTCCAAAACATTTTTTATTGCGGCGTCAACTTCCGCTCTAATCTCCGGATAACTTGCTGACAAATCTACCATCTGAATTTTCATTGTAATACCACTGAACTGACACAGAACTTTTACACAGAAGCAACACGGAATTATTGCGTGTCTGTTCCGTGTTTTGTTCCGCGTTCCTTTACAGTCCTTTCGCTAAAATATCCTGCATATGGATTATTCCAGCAACCCTTTTTTTTCTATTAATTACCGGCAAAACCACAACTGCCTTCTCTCTGTTTTGCATAACTGCCAGAACATCTGCCGCCTTCATGTCGGAATATACGAATATCGGTTTTGGGTTCATTATATTCTTTATTTTTTTTGAAAATATATCCTCTCTTTTCTCAAGAATTTTTCTTATATCATAATCGGTGATAAATCCCAAAAGTTTCTGATTCTTATCAATTATAGAAACGGCACCGCATCTTTTTTTTGTAATTTCAATAAGCATGTTTTTTATAGAATCACTTATCTTAATTGTCGGGTTATCCTCGCCGGAACGCATAATGTCACCGACTGTAAGAAGAAGCCGTTTGCCAATAATCCCGCCCGGATGAAGCAACCCGAAATCCTCGGACTTGAATTTTCTCATTTTCATAAGCGTAACCGCAAGCGCGTCGCCTATAACAAGAGCGGCTGTCGTGGAATTCGTGGGGCTTAAATTCAACGGACAGGCCTCCTGTTTTATCGGTGTGTATAAAATGATATCGGAGTTTTTTGCAAGGGTTGATTCAAGATTGGCAGTGATGGAAATTACTTTTGCACCGATTTTTTTGATAGGACCCAAAATGCCTAAAAGCTCTTCGCTTTCGCCTGATTTACCGACGGCAAGAATTACATCATTTTTATGAACGACACCGAGTGAGCCATGCATTCCTTCCGTCGGATGAAGGTACATTGCCGATGTTCCTGTTGACACCAATGTTGCCGCGATTTTTTGTGCAATATTTCCGGATTTTCCGACGCCGGTAACGATTACTTTCCCTTTGCACTTAAAAATCATATCTACCGCTTGTTTATACGGTACGGCAACATTTTTTTTTAAAACCTTCAATGTCTCTATTTCGCTCTCTACAACTCCAACTATATTTTTTAATATGTTCATATATTCAATCCGCTTTCGGTAAGATATGAAATCAGGTTGACTAAATTCTTACCGCTTTTACCGTTCTTGTTTTTTGTATTTAATATTAAAGTGAAAGAGTCAATTTCCTTACCATTCTTCAATTCACGGGTATATTTTATATCGGGCATCGGAAGTTTTTTCAGCGATATTTCCGTTATATCAGCAAGTTCGTTGTCTCCTACTATAATAAAATTCCTTATGCCTGTTTTATATTTTGCAATTGCCAGGTTCTGAATTTTTTCCCGCATTAAAGTCAGGTTATTTATAGTCCTTAACGTATAGTTATACGATTTTCTGGCTTTTTCCGAAAAACCTTTTGGCGTAAGCACATACCGGATTTGTCTGCGATTCAACTGTTTTATTTTTATATAACCGGTTTTCGCCAGCCGCTTTATTATAAGGTTGGTAAGTCCTAAAGAAATGCCGAGTTTTTTGGCAATCGTTCTCTGATTGGGTAAATGATTATTTGAAAGTTCCGTAATTACGGCGAATTCTTTTTCGGTTATACTACTTTCCATAAAACACCCTTATCGTTCAACAATTGAACATTATACAAAAAAGAAAAAAATTGTCAAGGAAAAAATTCAATCCCTGGCGAGAACGGCGCAGAAAACTTTCTTTGCACCGGCATTTTTTAAGACAGAGGAACATTCTTCCAAAGTTGAACAGGTGGTAGCGATATCGTCTACAAGAACGATGTTTTTATTCTTAAATACCGACGGGTCTTTAACAAAAAAGGCATCCTTTAAGTTAACAAGCCGCTCAACACGGCTAAGTTCAAACTGCGGTTTTGTATCTTTCACTCTTATAAGGTTTCCGCTAATAACTTCTTTGTTCATCTTATCGGCAAGCAATTCAGCCAAAAGTTGCGACTGGTTATAGTCCCTGCCGAATTCTTTTTTCTTGCTTAAAGGCACTGCCACAATTAAATCAAACTGATTAATGTCAATATTTTTTACTAAAACTTCAACCAGCAAATTGCCAAGGGCCATTTTTAAAAAATCTTTTTCCTTGAATTTAAGAATAAGTTCCCGCAAAATACCGATGTATAAACCTGCGGCAATAACCTTTTCAAAATGATATTTTGTTTTACGGCACTGCCAGCAGTGTGCACCACCGTCAGGAAGCGGCAGAAAACAGGTCTGACAATAAGGCGGTTTTATAAACTCAATTTTATTAAGGCATTTACGACAAACCGACAAATTATTTTTATCGGTATCCTCTCCGCAAACAATACAAACATCCGGAAAGAAAAAATTAAGGACAGGATTTATGATTTTTGATATTTTCATAAAACTTCATAAAACCATGTAACCACAGATTTACACAGATACACACAGACGTCGTTGCGAACCCCGAAGGGGTGAAGCAATCTCGGTTTTAATGATGGGATTGCCACGGGCTTCGCCCTCGCAATGACACTTTGTGTCATCTGCGTTCATCTGCGTCTATCTGCGGTTTCAATTTTACGCTTTGATAACTTTTTTATCTTTTTTCTTAACGGCATTTCGTGTATCAACGATCAACTTTGAATTTTCTAAAATAAAATCGTAGTCGTAACAGGAATGGTCGGTTGAAATCAAAACCGCATCAAATTTTTTAAGATGAACAGCCGTTAGGTCAATAGATTTCTTTTCAATTTGATGACGGCGCATTTTCGGAATTTTTAGAATATATGGGTCATTGTAAGAAACGGAAACGCCTTTTTTTTCTAAAATTTCTATCAATTCCAAAGACGGCGACTCTCTTATGTCGTCGGAGTCTTTTTTGTATGCCATTCCCAATATCAGAACTTTTGAATTTTTCAGTGCGACGCCTTTTTCATTAAGGGCGTCCTGTAATTTTTCAACGACATATTCCGGCATCCTCGTGTTTATTTCCCCGGCAAGTTCTATGAACTTCGTCTGGAAATTATACTGTTTCGCTTTCCATGAAAGATAAAACGGGTCAATAGGAATACAATGTCCGCCCCAGCCGGGTCCCGGATAAAACGGCATAAATCCGAACGGTTTTGTCTTGCTTGCCTCTATCACTTCCCAAATATCAAAACCCATTTTGTCAAACAGAATTTTCAGTTCGTTTATCATAGCGATATTGACTGCACGAAAGGTATTTTCCAGCATTTTTGTTGATTCGGCGACTTTCATAGACGATACCAGCACAATTTTATTCACGACACTTGCGTAAAGCAGCGAAGCAATTTCCGTTGAAATTTTGTTAATCCCGCCGACAACTTTCGGGATTGTTTTTGTATTATATTGTTTGTTGCCCGGGTCTTCCCGTTCGGGTGAAAACGCAAGATAAAAATCAATGCCGGCTTTAAGTTTCGTTTTTTCCAATATCGGTTTTACCACTTCATCGGTAGTACCCGGATATGTAGTGCTTTCGAGAACGACCAACTGTTCTTTGTGCAGATATTCTGCAATGACTTCCGATGTTTTTACCACAAAACTCATATCCGGCTCTTTCATTTTCGTTAACGGCGTCGGCACGCAGACAATAACGCAGTCCACATTTTTTAATTTTGAAAAATCGGACGAGGCTTCAAAATTTTTCAGATTTTTTATATTCGCCGACGGAATATGCTTTATATAACTTCTTTTATTTTTCAAAGATGAAATTTTTCTTTCGTCAATATCCAATCCGATTGTCCTAAAACCGCCCTTGGCGAATTCAATTGCAAGAGGAAGCCCTACATATCCCAGTCCGATAATTCCTACAACCGCTTTTCTTTTTTCAATTTTTTCTTTAAGCATAAAACTCCCTGAAATACTCTACCGTTTTTTTCATTCCGTCTTCAAAATTAACTAACGGTTTATAGCCCAAAAACTTTTTTGCGAGAGTTATATCGGCGAGCGTATGCCTGACATCGCCGGCTCGCTTCGGTTTATAAATAAATCTTGGTTTAATTTTTAAGATTTTTGAGACGGTATTAGCGATTTCTAAAATGGAGTGCTTTTCGTTACAGGCAATATTAAAAATTTTCCCCGAAACATTTCGCGCGGTCAAAGCCAAAATGTTTGCACTCACAACATTATCAATATATGTGAAATCCCGCGATTGTTTTCCGTCGCTGTGAACTTCAAACGGTTTATTTTTAAGACCGCAATAAATAAATATCGGAACCACAACTGCATATTTTGACTCGGGGTCCTGACGGGGACCGAAAACATTGAAATAACGCAACGAGACAGTTTCAAGTCCGAATGTTTTTGAAAAAACCTGACAGTAATATTCGCCGGTCAATTTTGAAACGGCATATGGGGAAATCGGCTGCGGTTTCTGTGTTTCTCTTTTGGGAAGTTCTCTTGTATCGCCGTACACCGACGAAGATGAAGCATAAATAAATCTTTTAACTTTATTATCTTTTGCGGCGATTAAAAGATTGAGTGTTCCCGTTATATTTACATCATTCGTTGAACCAGGGTCATCTATGGAACGCGGAACGGAACGCAAGGCCGCCTCGTGAAAAACAAAACCGACGCCTTTCATAATTCTATCGACCAGTTTTCCATCTCTGATGTCACCTTTGACAAGTTCAATTTTACCGATAATATGTTTTATATTTTCTATTCTGCCAGTGCAAAAATTATCAATTATTCGAACCCTGTAATTTCTTTTCAAAAGTTCGTCTGCGATACTTGAGCCAATAAACCCCGCCCCACCGGTCACCAAAACTAAATCTTTTTTTGAAACCATTTTATAGTCCTTTCAAGTCCTTCTTCAACCGATATTAACGGATACCAATTCAACAATTTTTTTGCTCTTGAAATATCCGGCTGCCGTACCTGCGGGTCGTCTATGGGAAGTTTTTCAAAAATTATTTTGCTTTTTGAGCCGGTTAATTTCAATATTGTTTTTGCGAATTCCATTATTGAATATTCATTAGGATTTCCGATATTCACCGGTTCGTTAACCGTAGATTTTAAAAGTTTTATTATACCATTCACCATATCGGATACATAACAAAAACTTCTGGTTTGCGAGCCCGTTCCGTAAATAGTTAACGGCACGCCTTTTAACGCCTGAGATATGAAATTAGGCACTACCCTTCCGTCGTTGAGCCGCATCCTCTCGCCGAAAGTATTGAAAATTCTTATGATTTTCGTGTCAATTTTGTGAACCCTGTGATACGCCATAGTAATCGCTTCCGCAAATCTTTTCGCCTCGTCATAAACACCCCGCGGACCAATCGGATTGACATTTCCCCAATAACTTTCCTTTTGAGGATGAACAAGCGGGTCACCATAAACTTCCGATGTTGATGCAATAAGAAACTTTGCTTTTTTTTCTTTTGCAAGACCAAGGGCATTATGGGTGCCGAGCGAACCCACTTTTAACGTCTGAATAGGTAATTTTATATAATCAATAGGCGACGCAGGAGATGCGAAATGTAAAATTGCATCAACGGAACCCATAATTTTTATATGTTTTGTGACATCATGATTTATAAATTTGAATTTTTTCTCTTTTTTAAGATGTGCTATGTTTTTTAACGAGCCGGTAAGAAGGTTGTCCATGCAAACAACATAATGCCCGTCGGCAATAAACCTGTCGCATAAATGACTTCCGATGAACCCTGCCCCTCCGGTAATTAACACACGCATAATTTTTTAAGCGTGAACTGAAAGTTCACGACTACATTCAAGCGAGGATAAATCCTCGCACTACATTTTTAATTTTAACTTTTAACCTTTAACCTGCTTTCTACCTTCCCATACTCTTATAAACAAACCCAAGTTTCGCCATTTCTTTCGGATTAAAGATGTTCCTGCCGTCAATAATTATTGGATGCTTTAGAAGTTTTTTTATTTTTTTCAAATCAATATTTTTTACCTCATCCCACTCGGTCAAAATTGCAAGGCAGTCGGCATCTTTTGCAACCTGATACGGGTTTTTACAATACGCTACATTTTTCAGAACCTCTTTTGCTTTTTCAGTTGCTTTCGGGTCAAACGCCTTTATTTTTGCACCTTCATTTTGAAGCGTTTTTATTATATCTATAGACGGAGCAAACCTCATATCGTCGGTGTTCGGCTTGAATGCCAACCCTAATATACCGATGGTCTTACCTTTAATAACCCACAAAGCATCTTCAATTTTTTTAACAAAAATATGTTTTTGATATTCGTTTATTTCCCGGACATTTTTCAACAAATCAAACTGATACCCTAATTTTTCTGAAATCCATAAGAACGCTTCCAGATCCTTGGGAAAACAAAAACCGCCAAAGCCGAGGCCGGCATTAAGAAATGCGCTGCCGATTCTTTTGTCTAATCCCATACCCTCGGCAACTTTTTCCACATCTGCGCCGCAGCGCTCACATATATTTGCAACCGCATTTATGAAAGAAATTTTTGTAGCAAGAAAAGAATTGGATGCATGTTTGATAATTTCGGCGCTTTTTATATCGGTAACAAGAATTTTTGTTTTTAACGGTTTGTAAATCTCTCTTAAAATATCTTCCGCTTTTTTTGACGACACACCTATAACCACCCTATCGGGATTGAATGTATCATAAACGGCGGAACCCTCTCTTAAAAACTCAGGATTTGACGCTACATCAAAGGGAATATTTTTTTTCAGATTCCTCTTTATTGTAAGTTCTACTTTTTCGCCGGTTTCAACAGGAACGGTTGATTTATCGACAATAAGTTTGTAGCCGTCCATATTTTTCGCAATTTCCGACGCCACATTTTCAATATACGATAAATCGGCTGAACCATCCTCGCGGGGCGGAGTTCCGACACTGATAAAAATTACTTCTGATTTTTTAACGGCCTCTTTTATATCTGTTGAAAATGACAGGCGTTTATTTTGAACATTTTTTTTTAATATTACTTCAAGGCCCGGCTCATAAATCGGAACTTTATTTTTTTTCAAAAGAGCAATTTTTGCCTTATCGTTATCAACGCATAAGACGGTATGTCCTATTTCGGCAAAACACACACCCGTTGTAAGTCCGACATAACCCGTTCCGATTACCGATATTTTCATTCTTCCCCTATATAATTTTTCAAGGCCTGGCGCCAATTTTCTAACGGCTTAAATCCGTTTAATTCCCATATAAAATTTTCCAATACTGAATTTTTAGGTCTTCTTGCCGGCCGATTAAGTTTCTCGCTGGTCGTCGGCAAAACTTTGCAACTGCTACCCGACAGTTTGACAATCTGTTTTGCAAAATCATACCAAGAGCAACTCTCTGAATTTGTAATGTGATATATGCCGTATAAACCGGTTGAGAGTAAAACCTTTATTGCCGCGGCCAAATCTTTTGCATAAGTTGGGCAACCCACTTGGTCATTTACTATTTTTAAGATTTTTTTTTCTTTTGCAAGATTTAGAATTGTTTTGACGAAATTTTTTCCGTTTTTTCCGAAAAGCCACGAAGAACGCACGATAAAAAATTTATTTAATAATTGTTGAACGGTTTTTTCACCGTAATACTTTGATTTTCCGTATACGGATAGCGGATTGGCTTTGTCAAATTCTACATATGGTTCTTTTTTTTCCCCGTCAAAAACATAATCGGAAGAAATATAAACCATAGATGCATCAAATCTCTGACAGGAAAGAGCAACATTTCTTGTGCCTAATACATTTATTTTACAACAATCTGCCGGATTTTTTTCTGCACCGTCAACATCGGTCCATGCGGCGGTATGAATTACAATTTCCGGATTGACTTTGGTAATAGTTTTATATGTTTTTTCAAAATTCGTAATATCGCAAATCTGAAAATTTGGTGCTTGAAATGTTGGCTCGTTTATGTCCAAACAAAAAAGTTCTTCATTTTCTAAAACTCTACACAAATCATATCCGAGCATTCCGCAACCGGTAATCAAAATTTTCATTGTTTTGCAGTTATATTTTTAATTATTTTATCTTTCAGGAGTCGCCACCAATTTTTATTTTTCTTATACCAAGCGATTGTTTCTTTTAAGCCCTGTTCAAAAGTATGTTTCGGCATCCAGCCAAGTTCATTTTTTATTTTTGTAAAATCAATCGCATACCTGAAATCGTGACCTTTTCTGTCCACAACAAACTCCATCGTTTCAGAGCCCTTACCAAATTCTTTCAGAATTATTTTTGTAATATCAATGTTTTTCATTTCAGCGTTTCCGCCGAGACAATAGGTTTCTCCGATTTTTCCTTTATGCAGGATTAAATCAACGCCTTCATTGTGGTCATCAACATGGATCCAGTCGCGGATATTTTGTCCCTTTCCGTATACAGGAACTTTTTTATTCTCAATTAAATTTGTAATAAACAGCGGAATTAATTTTTCCGGAAATTGATATGGCCCGTAATTATTTGAACAATTTGATATTGTCACCGGCAAACCATATGTATGAAAATATGCTCTCACAAAATGGTCGGAAGAAGCTTTTGAAGCAGAATATGGAGAGCGAGGAGCATATGGTGTTTTTTCAGAAAATTTACCTTTGGGTCCGAGTTCTCCGAATACTTCATCAGTTGAAATATGATGGAATCTTTTTTTGCCGCACCTTAAGGCAGCATCCAATAAAATCTGCGTGCCAACAACATTTGTTTTCACAAAATCCTCAGCATGAAGAATACTCCTATCTACATGAGTTTCCGCTGCGAAATGGACCACGGCGTCAACTTTTTTCATCAATGAATTGACTAATTGTCCGTCGCATATATCGCCTTTAACAAATTTGTATCTCGGATTATTTTCTACTGATGAAAGATTTTCTTTATTTCCTGCGTAAGTCAGTTTATCCAGATTTATAATTTTGTAATTTTTATGCTTTTTAAATATATAAAGTATAAAATTACTTCCTATAAATCCGCAGCCGCCTGTAACTAATATCTTCATAATTTTTTAAGTTAACTTTATTTATTCGCCGTATGCCAATTGAAACCTATTTTTGGATCGTCCCAAGATATGCGATACTCATCAAGTTGCCCGGGTTTATACGACTCAGTTGTAATGTATGTTATGACCGCCGGAGAATTTCCAAGCACTCTATAACCGTGCGCAACACCCACAGGTATATAAAGACAAATCGGATTATTTTCCCCCATATAAAAAACATTGGTTTCGCCTTCTGTTTTTGAACCATCTCTTAAATCATAAAGCACAACCTGCGCATTACCGACAGGGAAAAACCACATATCATCCTGTATTTTGTGATAATGAAACGCTTTTATTACACCAGGATATGATAAAGACACGGAATACTGTCCGAATTTTTTCAGAATATTATCATCATCCCGCAGAACTTCCATAAAAAATCCTCTATCATCAGCATGTTTAACAAGTTTTTTTATTTTAACACCATCTATCATATAATCTCCACCCGCGACGAATCGCCGACCATAATTCTGTATGCCTGCGGTTTTTTTTCGGATTTTAGAACCTCAACATTCTGACCGATTAAAGAATCCGCAACTCGCTTAACATCTTTAACTTTTGAGTTTTCTAAAATTATGGAATGTTCAATTTCGCTGTTTTCTATGACGGTATTAAAATAAACTGATGTGAATGGCCCAATATATGAATTGAATATTTTGCAATTTTCACCGATAATAACAGGCCCTCTTATCGTAGAGTTTTTTATCTCTGCATTTTTTTGAATCACAACTTTACCTTCTATTGTTGAATTCTCTACTTTACCTAAATTTTCTTTTTTAAGTGTATCAAGAATAATCCGGTTCGCTTCAAGCATATCCTCTAATTTTCCCGTATCCTTCCACCAACCGTTGATTATGTGGGGAATCACATTAAACTTTTTTTCAACTAAATATTGTATCGCATCCGTAATTTCAAGTTCCCCTCTCCATGAGGGTTTTATTTTGTGAACCGCCTCAAAAATATTCTTGTCAAACATATAAACACCGACCAGGGCCAAATCGCTTTTCGGCTGTTTTGGTTTTTCAACTAATTTTACTATTTTACCGTCTTTGAGTTCCGCCACGCCGAATTGCTGCGGGTTTGGAACTTTTGCAAGAAGAATCTGCGAGTTCGGCTTTTTCTTTCTGAATTCATCGACGAATGACTTGATGCCATCTCTGATTAAATTGTCGCCGAGATACATCACGAATTCGTCATCTTTTAGAAAACTTTGCGCTATTTTCACGGCATGAGCAAGACCAAGAGGGGCTTCCTGCGGGATATACTTAACTTTTATGCCGAATTTTTTTCCGTCACCGACTGCAGACATTATCTCGTTTTTTGTGTCGCCGACGATAATTCCGACGTCTTTTATTCCGCTATCCGCGATAGCTTCAAGTCCGTAAAAAAGTATCGGTTTATTTGCAACCGGCACAAGCTGTTTTGCTGACGTGTGCGTAATCGGTCTCAATCGTGTTCCTTTGCCTCCGGATAATACAAGTGCTTTCATAAAGTCGTTTCGCTCCTTACTGTATATTTTATATCCTTTCTCTCCAATAATTTAACAAATCTTCCAATGTTTTTTCAAACGGAATTTCTGGTTTCCAGCCGGTCTGTTTCGTAAACTTTGTACAGTCACCTAATAGAATCTGGACATCGGAGGGTCTCATTCTCGCAGGGTCTTGTTTAACCTCAACCTTTATTTTTGAAAGCGACAGAAGATAATTTAACATATCCTTTATTTTCCAATCGCGGCCGGAACAGATATTATAAACCTCCCCCGCAACGCATTTTTCAGTCGCAAGCCAGTATGCGCGGACGATATCCCGCACATCGGTGTAATCACGGCGGGCGTCAAGGTTACCTACATATAATACCGGCGGTTTTTTCTTCTTTTCTATATCCGCTATCTGTTTCGCGAAATTGCTGGTTACAAAAACCTCGCCGCGGCGGGGACCTTCATGATTGAATGTGCGAGTTCTGACTATATTTAAGTTATGACTCTGATGATACTGATAACCTAGCAAATCCTGAGCAACTTTTGATACCCCGTAAGGCGACAGGGGTCGCAGAGGATTTGTTTCTTTTATTGGCACCTCGTTTTCATAAACCATCCCGTATTCTTCCGACGAGCAGGCAATCTGTATCCAAGGATTTATTTTTAATTCTTTTACCGCTTCAAAAATGTTTAATTCACCGATAATATTTGTTGTAATTGTTTCCGAAGGTGCGTTCCAAGACGTCGGAACAAACGACTGGGCGGCAAGATGAAAAATTTTTTCCGGCAGCACGCTTTCAATTACCTTTTTTACCGAGTGATAATCTTTTATATCACATTCGTGAAGAACGATTTTATCCTTAAAACTGTCTATGTTTTCCGTCTTGCTTCTCCATCTCTCAATCCCGTGAACTTCATACTTTTTTGAGAGTAAAAACTCCGACAGATGACTTCCCGCAAAACCTGTAATACCTGTAATTAAAACTTTCACTGCTAAACCCTCCTAAAATTAAATTGCATATTTTTATATTTTATCAAATAAATTTGATAAAATCAATAGGAATTAAAAAATTTTACAGCAAAATCTTCATCTCAACGGTGGCGGGATCGATTTAATTTTTTTAATAACATCCGCTGTAATGTCTTTGGTCAGCGCTTCATATTTTTTCCTTGAAAACGGTTTAACGGCAGGTGCCATTATTTTATTTATAACAACCGGCGCAAGCGTTGAATTTTTCACATAATATCCTATTTTTGCCGATGGTGTAACAACCGCGACCATTAACAATACGCCGCAGATAACGGCACCGAGCAGAACCCCCATCAATGCACCCAAAAACCTGTCCATCAAACCAAAAAACATCAGATGCATTAATTTGGAAACGGCATGCCCAGTATAAAATATCAGAACGGATACGGAAAAAAATATTACGAAATAACTTATTACTAAACTGGACGGTTTTGGTGGCAGGAAAACAGCAAATTTTGCATAGAATAGATTAGCGGCAACCGAACCGAACATACCCGACAAAACACCTGAAATCGTAATCAGTATTCCTATTCTAGAGCCGACCCATGCAAAAAAAAGTATTGATAAAAAAATTATTAAATCAATAAAGTTCATTGAATACGAATCCCGTTGAGACCTTCGGATAAAAATATGTTGATTTTTGGGGCAAAACAATTTTTTTATTCATAACTGATTTTAATTCTTCAATTGATACTGCTTTTACAATAACTGCCGCAGAAAACAGACCGCCACTAATTTTTTTTATTGCCCCTTTTTCGTCTTTCGTATATTCCAGTTCTTTATTTTTTAATATGGTTGAATGCAGATATTGTATCGGCAAATTTTTGAATTTTTGCGGAATCTTCAGATAAAAAAATTTATTTTTGATATAAAATTTGAAATCCCACTTTTTGTTAAATTCAAAAAACTCTGCCAATTTTTCCGTCTCTTTTTCTGTCCAGTTTTTTATTAAGCGATGTGTCGGTAGTACCAACAGTCCTTTATCTTCAAAAGGACATAAAAAGGTAAGTATCCCCCCGCCTTTGATAAATTCAAAAAATGTTTCGCATCTGTGATGACCGT
>JACRDL010000092.1 GCA_016218625.1 Elusimicrobiota bacterium | reverse complement strand
TACGACAATTAAATTACGTTCTGCTTCCGTTAAATGTTTATATGTTTTTTTCATACCTGCCTATTATAGCAGGTTTTCAATCAGGTGTTGCACTAACACCTTGAACTTAAAGTCACCATTTTCCCCTTGACAAAACTCAAAAAATACTTTATACTTATATTAGGATAATTGGGATTTTTAGGATTATTTGGTAGCGCACACTTAAGTGTGCGCTACGGGATTGCAGGATACAGGAGGACGAATGAAACCATTAACAACCTACCAGATTTCACAGATGGTAAATGCGGATATTTCAACGGTTATTGATTGGATTGATTCCGGCAAACTTAAAGCGTATAAAACGCCCGGCGGGCACAGAAGAATAAAATGGAATGACCTTATTAAGTTTCTAAAAAAATACGAGATGCCAATCCCCGATGTCATTGCGACCGCTTCTGCCGTGTCATTGCGAGGCACAGCCGTGGCAATCCCCAAAAAAATCCTTATCGTTGACGATAATGAAGATATTCTAGAGTTTATATCAAGAGCACTAAAAAAGTTTTACAAGAATGTAAAAATAGAAACCATAACCGAGGGATTTATAGCGGGAAAAAGAATCGCCGAGTTCAAGCCAGACCTATTGATACTTGACATAAAACTTCCCGGTATGGATGGTTTTGCGGTATTAGAACATTTAAAGTGTAGTGGCAGGGTTTCCCTGCCTGATAGCGAGGAGACCTCGCAACTACATATCAAAAATATGAAAATTTTAGCAATAACAGGTTATCCATCAAAAGAAACAAAAGAAAAAATTCTTAAAGCCGGCGCCGATGATTATCTGATGAAACCGTTCACAGTTGAAGAACTCAAACAAAAAGTTGAGAATCTGATGGGAGGGAAAAAATGAATGGATTAAAAAAATTCTTTCGTTCTACTTTTTGCGGACAGGAAACGGACAAAAAATATCTTGACCCTGTAATAAATCACCTGCCGGATGCTTTTATAATAATAGACCGCCGGGGTATAGTAACCTCCGCGAATAAGGCATGTTGCAATCTTCTGGGATACGATGAATCGGAAATTATCGGACAATCAGCCAGTTTGTTTTTCGTGGACTATTACGCCCCCGAGCAGGAACAAAATGAAATATATTTGGGGAAAATTTTAGACAGATTGGTGATGAAAGGTTTTGTAAATAATCTGGAAGTTATATTTCTTACCAAGTCCAAAAAAAAGATACCTGTTATGTTCAACGGAGTTGTTCTGCGGGATAAAAAAAATAATATAACTGGAGTGCTCGGTCTTGCCAGAGACATAAGAGAAATAAAAAGAGATAAAGATAAAATAAGTGTTCTTCAGAAAATATCGTTTTTGTCCTTAGATGACAGAGACATTTCCGTTATGATGAAAGACATCGGAACTTACATAAAAGAATTTTTTGAAGTTGAAAGAGCCACCTATTACATGGTGAAAGATGGATACTTAAAATCCGTTTATGCGTCCGACTATCAGGAAAAAATAATGCTGAAAATACCCGAAGGGATTGCAGGTTACAGTGCCGGTATTAAGAAAAGTTATTATACGAACGACACTACTACCGACGAGCATTTTTATCCATTAATAGATAAAAAAAGCGGTTATAAAACCAAAAATGTTCTTACATGTCCCGTCTTGGACAAAGGCGAAGTTATAGGTCTGGTTGAATTGATAAATAAAAATGAGGATTTTACCGAGCAGGATAAAAATGACTTAGAAGAAATGGTCAGCCTCGCAAAATTTGTGATTTTTCACAAAAGAGACGAAATTGAATTAAAAAAATCCGAAGAGAAATACCAATCCCTTTTTAATAAAATGCTTAATGGATTTGCATACCATAAAATTGTTACGGATGACAAAGGCAAACCTATAGATTACATTTTTCTCGAAGTAATTAATGATTTTGAATAATTAACAGGGTTGAAAAGAGAAAATATTATCGGCAAGAAAGTGACTGAAGTATCACCGGGGATTGAAAAGGATCCGGCTGATTGGATCGGTAAATATGGAGAAGTTGCTCTTCATAATAAAGAAGTAAGGTTTGAGCAATACTCGCAACCATTAGGCAGGTACTATTCTGTTTCTGCTTATAGTCCAACAAAAAATTATTTTGCAGTAATGTTTATGGATGTCACAGAGCGCAAGCATGCGGAGGAAGAATTAAGAAGGAGTTATGAAATACAGAATATAATTAATTATTTATTGCAAATTCAGATAGAAGGTTTTTCGCTTCAAAACATACTTGAAGGGGCATTAAAGAAAATTTTATCTCTTAAATGGTTGGCGATTGAAACCAGAGGAGCAATATTTCTTGCTTCCGAAGACGGTAAAAAGTTGGTATTGAAAGTCCAATTCTGTTTATCCGAATTTGTATGCACAAAATGTAAAGAGGTAAAATTCGGGGAGTGTATGTGCGGTCGCGCCGCACTCTCGGGCAAAGTTGAGTTTTCCTCCTGTTTGGATGAAAGGCATACTGTAAGATACGAGGGAATAGCGGAGCACGGGCATTATTGCGTTCCGATAATTTCAAACGGCAAAACATTAGGGGTTATAAACACATATTTGAAGCAGGGGCATATCCGGGATGAAAAAGAGGTGGAGTTTCTATCTGTAATGGCTAATATACTTGCCGGAATAATTGGGAGAAAAAAAAATGAACAAGAAAGAGAAAATTTGCATTTGCAGTTATTGAAATCTTCCCGACTTGCGTCTGTTGGCGAGTTGGCATCGGGATTGGCACACGAGATAGGCAATCCATTGCAGACGGTTTTGGGTAATGCAGAATTACTGCTTATGGACACACAAAACGAGGAATTGCTTGCTATAAAAAATGCTGCTTTACACTGTAAGAAAATAATAGAAAATCTTTTGGATTTTTCAAGACAGCGGGAAATGAATTTTGTTCTTGAAGATATAAACAAACTTTTAGAAAAGACACTTTCTTTGTACGGCAAGCAACTTGAACTTAAAAATATAAAGATTGTAAAAAATTACGGCGTCATACCAAAAATAATTGTTTCGCCGTCACATATTGAGCAGGTATTTTTGAATATAATTACAAATGCAGAGAAAGCAATGCCAAACGGCGGAACATTGACGATAAGAACGTGTAGCGGCGGGATTGCTATCCCGCAAAAACTGTCGCATAGCAATGCGACCGCTACAAGTGAACCATCGTTTATAGAAATTTCTTTCAAGGACACCGGTATCGGTATTTCCAAAGAAAATCTTTCGAGATTGTTTGAGCCGTTTTTCACGACAAAAAAAGACGGAACAGGGCTTGGGCTTTCCGTTTCTTACGGGATAGTGAAACAACACGGCGGAGAAATTCTTGCTTTTTCCAACGGAGAAAATAAAGGCGCAGAGTTTGTTATAAAATTGTTAGTAAAATTTGCGGGGGGGGGGTAAAACGGCAGGTTAAGGGTTAAAGGGGAAAAGTTAAAATGGAACCACAAGATTTCACAAGATTAACACAAGATAAAATTATTTAGAAATAAAAAATCTGTGTGAATCTGCGTTCATCTGTGGTTAATAAATTATGAAAAAAATTCTTGCTGTGGATGATGAAATTGAAATTCTGAAATTCATTGAGAAGGCGCTTACAAAAAACGGCTACTTCGTAAAAACGACGACAAATCCGTTTGAAGTGGTTGATATTTTGAAAAACGATGATTTTGATATTGCGATAGTTGATTTAAGAATGCCGGATATAGACGGAATGAAACTTTTGGAAATCATCAAAAAGGACTTTCCTGAAATTGAGGTTTTGATAATAACAGCGCATGCAACTATTGAAACCGCGATTGAATGCCTCAAGAAAGGTGCGGATGATTATCTGATAAAACCGTTTGAGATAAAGGAACTTCTGATGACCGTTGAAAAAACATTAGAAATCCAAAAACTCAAATCGCAACTTGTTTCTATGAAAGAAATGGACAAACTGAAAGATGAGTTTATTTCAATTATCTCGCATGAATTAAAAACACCACTTATGGCGATTTCAGGTGCCGTTGAGATTTTATCAGATCAGATAAAAATTGAATTAGAAAGAAGGGGTTTTTTGCGTCGGCAATCTGATAAAGAGATGCAGAAACTTTTTGAGATTGTCTCAAGACAGACGGATAAAATGAAAAAACTTGTCAATGATTTACTTGATTTCGCAAAAATGGAAGCCGGTTTTATAGAGATTAAAAAATCAAGTTGTGAAATCAATAAATTGGTCAACGATGCTATAAAAGATATACAACCACTTGCCGATAATAAAAAAATAGAGTTAACGCAGGAAATTTATTCGTCGGGCGGTATTTGCATTAATTGCGACTATGAAATGATAAAGCGGGTCATTATTAACCTTCTTACTAATTCAATAAAATATTCCCCTGAAAGCGGTAAAATATCCGTCTGGTTTGAAAAAACGGCCAGCGAAGTTGAAGTCGGGATTGAAGACAACGGGATGGGGATTTCAAAAGAAAATCTTGCAAAAGTTTTTGATAAGTTTTACCGTGTTGACCAATCATTAGCAAGAGCATCAGGCGGGTTTGGATTAGGACTTTCAATCTGCCAAAAAATTGTTGAACTGCACGGCGGGAAAATCCGAGCGGAATCCGAAGGTCTTGGCAAGGGCTCAAGGTTTATTTTTACGCTTCCAATAGAGAATGTAGAGGCGAGGTGACTTCGCCACTACATATTTTGAAATGAAATACAGAAAGAGTATCAGATTAAAAGATTACGATTATTCAACAAACGGATATTATTTTGTGACGATATGCACGAATAACCGAGAAAAAATGTTTGAACCAAGAATATCTAAAAAATACGGGCATAAATTACAGGATGATGTAGTGGCAGGGTTCCCCTGCCAAATAGCGAGGGAACCTCGCAACTACATATTCAAAAAAAATACAGATACAGATATTGTAGAACAAAATATCATTAGTATTGAAAAAAAGTTTTTTGCAGAAACAGATTTTTATTGTATTATGCCAGACCATATTCATTTGATAATATTTATTTGTAGTAGCAAGGTTACCTTGCAAAACAGTAGTGGCGGGGTTTCCCTGCCGAATAGCGAGGAGACCTCGCTACTACAAAAGGCAACATTAGGTCAAATTATTGCATATTTTAAGTACCAAACCGCAAAAGAGATAAACATCTTACATAGTAGTGGCAGGGTCTCCCTGCCGAAAAAATTATGGCAGCCGAATTATTACGAGCATATTATCAGAAATGAAAAAGCATTGGATAAAATTCGTAGATATATTGCGAACAATCCAAATGCAGAAAAATACAATTGGGATGAATTAGAAAAATGAAAAAATATTTTTTAATTTTAACTTTTAACCTTTTACCTTTAACCTGCCTCTATGCCGGTTCTTCCACCACATATACTACGGCTAATCAGTTTAACGCCGGAACGAAGGAAGATACTATAGTTTTCGGAACTGGTGACGGAGATGGATATGTCAATTTGACCAATAATTTTTACGATATTACCAATCCGCCGAAACCCTCTGCACGAAGATGGTCTGCCGCAGTTTATAATTCAACAAAAGACAAAATTATTTTGTTCGGCGGTTTTGACAGTAACCCGCTTAACGATACATGGATTTACAACCCGCAGACAGAGCAATGGACTCAAAAATCACCGTCAACGATTCCGTCTCCGAGATACGGACATATTATGGTTTCCAGCGGAACAAGCAAAGCAATTTTATTCGGCGGATGGAACGGTGCAGATTATTTCAACGATACATGGGAATATGATTTTGACACTGATAACTGGACGGAAATAGCAACCGTTTCATCGCCGACCGCAATGGCATATTCCTGTGCGGATTATGATTCAATCAATAATAAAATAATTCTTTTTGGCGGGCAGTTTTCCGGCGGAACAAAATCATCCGAAACATGGGTTTACAATATTTCCGGTTCCTCGTGGACAAAAGGCGGTTATGGTCCCGCAGCACGCCTCGGCGCCGCCGGTTGTTATGAGCCGGAAAATAAAAAGTTTTTAATTTTCGGCGGAGAAGGAACTTCGTATCTGAACGATACTTGGAGTTATGATTACAATTCAAATTTATGGTCTAACAAAACACCCTCTGCTAATCCGTCCGCCAGAACCGAAGCGGGGGCTTGTTACGATTCAAGAAACAAAAGAACCGTTCTGTTCGGCGGCAGGGATTCATCCGGAAATAAAAACGATATATGGTTTTATGATTACGCCGTTAACAAATGGTCTAATTCACAGCCGTCTCAAACTGCTTCTGCAAGATGCGGTTTTACAATGAATTACATATCTACTATTCAAAAAGCGTTTCTGTTCGGCGGGTTTGATAACTCCGGCGCACAAAACGATTTTTACAATTATGTTTTCCGTTCATCTGGGGTTTTTACGACGGTTCAATATGATACTCCGTTTTCCACGGAACTTTATTGGCAATCGGTTGAAGCGCCGACACAAAGCGGGATTCCTGCGAATACGACATTAAAGTTTCAAGTCGCTTCATCGGCGGATAACAGTACCTATTCACAATTTGCTGACCAGTATGATAATCCTGACGGCTATTCCATATATTCAGGTAATCCTTTTTCAATCAGTTCGTCGCACAACAATAAAAGATACTTAAAGTTAAAATTCTTTTTTGACACAACGGAACCGCCTTTATCGGGTACACTTCATAGCGCTACGGTTCATTTCAACAGAAGCCCTTCAAGACCATCGCTTTCGTCGCCTTCAAATAATTTTTCAACGAGTGATACCACACCCGATTTTAACTGGTATGCTGTTTCCGATGATGACGGCGATTCCGTTTCATATAAAATTGAGATTGACGATAACGCTTTTGAGCCTCGTGTTATCACATCATCAAATATCTATACGACTTCTTATTCTACGACGACGATTCTATCACACGGTAAATATTCATGGTGGGTTTTCGGATGGGACGGAGCGAATTATTCCTTGTGTTCATCCACCTATACACTTTATATTGATACATTTCCGCCTGCTGCCATAACATCCTTTTCGGCATCCATCGGCTCATACAACGGAGCGATAAATCTTTTATGGACCGCTCCCGAAAACACAGGAAGCATCGGCAATATTTTAGCAGGAAAATATTTTATCAGATGTGCGACTTATGCTTTTTTAGCAGAAACGGATTGGCAGAATAATTCAGTCGGTGAGAAAACTGTTTCAAAAGCGGTGATTACACCGGGCGAAAATCAGACATTTACTTTTGACGGACTTTTAGATGCAACAACATATTATTTTTCTGTGAAAACACAGGACGCCGTCGGAAATGTTTCTGCGATATCTTCAACATCTCCATTTTGCATAACAAATGCCGCTCCGCAGGTTATAGTAAAATCCCCTAACGGTTCGGAGGTTTTTTCGGATAACAGAATTATATCCTGGGAATATTCAGACCCATATCCATTAAATGACACGCATACCTTTTCAATTTATGATTCTTCAGACGGAGTAAATTTTAATCTTCTGGCATCTAATCTACCCAACGGCACTACATATTATTTGTGGAATACAAAAAATGTCAGAAACTCCTCGCTTCACAAAATAAAGATTGTAGTAACCGATGTAAGAGGGCTTTCGGGTTTTGATACATCGGATAATTACTTTACCGTTGATAATCCGAACATCGCGCCAGTTGTTTCTTTGATTGCTCCCAACGGCGCTGAAAAAATCACAGGAAGTTACACAATAAGTTTTTCGGTTACAGACCAGAATTTAGCGGACACTCACAAGTTCACAATTCTTGCTTCAACCACTTCCGGCTATTCATATGATATAAAAATCGCCGAAAATTTGACCGAGATAGGTTATATTTGGAATACGGCGCTTTTTCCCAATTCACCTAAATACCGTATAAAAATTTTAGCGACGGATGACGGAGTTCCGAACATAACCAGTGAAGATTTTTCGGAAAGCGATTTTGAGGTCAACAATAATAATAAAACACCGTCTTCGCCGGTACTTGTTTCACCGCTTAATGATTCTTACAATACAATAGCGGTTCTGAAATTTGTTTGGCAGAAGTCCGTTGACCCGAATCCGGAAGATTTTTTGACATATACCCTGTATTATTCAACAAACGGTTATTTTATCGGAGCAAATGTCGTTTCGGGGATTACAGACACAGAATATGCTCCGGCAAATCTAACGGAAAATATAAAGTATTACTGGAAGGTTGCGGCAGTTGACCCATTTGGCAACTCTGCAATTTCCGACCCGTTTAATTTTATTGCCTCGTGGAGTAAGGATGATTCTGACGACGGAAAAGTTCGCGTTGACATAATAGACCAACTTCCGCCGGGTTATTATGTGAAGGTTGAAAATACTGATGCCGATTTTTCCGCTGCCGTAAAAAACTCCGTTTCCGACCGTCTTATAAAATGTATCAATCAGAGTGTCTACAAAATTACCGTCTATGATAAAAATAATGTTTCTCAAAATATATCGGTAAAAGGAAGCGTGAGATTTAATTATGTGGATGAAAACGCTGACGGATACGTTGACGGTACGGATATCAAAATTGAAAATATCCGAATTGCGAATCTTAATGAAACAAAAAACTTATGGGAATTTCCGCGAGCGACACAAATTATTGATAAAACCAAAAAGTATGTAAAAGTTGATGCTGAACATTTTTCGTATTTTACAATGGTTGCATCCGTTGTGCCGACGAAAAAAGTGTCAAATATAGTCAACTATCCCAACCCTTTTAATCCGGATAAAGAAATTACAACGATAAGGTATGTATTGACGGAATCCGACGATGTTTTGGTGCGTATTTTTAATCTCGTCGGCGATTTGGTTTATCAGCAAAAAATAGATGCGGGTGAAGAAGGTGCAATCGGTCAGCCGGAAGGGAAAACAAACGAAATAACCTGGAATGGTGAAAACGGGAACGGTATTGTCGTGGCGAATGGTGTTTATATCCTTGAGATTAAATCCGCAGAAGATAAAGAAATAAGGAAAATAGCGGTAATCAAGTGAACAGGATTAAGTAGTAAGTAGTAAGGATTAAGAAAAAACTTAATACTTAAAGGGAGCGAAGCGACCGACTTAATCCTTAATCCTGATTCAATCGGAGGTATTTATGCCAAAGAAAATTTTAGTTGTTGACGACGAAAAGGATATTGTTGAGATTATTTCAATGTATCTTGAAAAAGAGGATTATGAGCCGATCGCCGCATATGACGGACAAGAAGCACTCGGGAAAATTATACATAACAAGCCGGATTTGGTAGTTCTTGACATTATGATGCCGAAGATGGACGGTCATTCCTTAAACATCAAATTGAAAGAAAATCCCGCCACAAGAGATATACCGGTTATTGTGATAACGGGTAAAGGTCATCTTCGCGAGATTATTACGGCGAGAGAAGATGTTACCATTGTTGATTATCTTGAAAAACCGTTTCAGATGAAGGAACTTCTTGAAAAAATAAAAAATGTCTTTGAGAAAAAAAATGAATAAAACAAAAAAACCGATGATAAGATTATATGATGATACGGTGATACGGTTTTTTACATATCAGCATATCATCTGTCTTTTACTTATCACCTTATCACCTTATCACCTTATTACCCGCCTTTATCCAAAAGGCAGCTCCGGTCTTCCGGCGGAGTATATTCTGTCTTTTTATCCGGATGCGAGGACATCCGCTATTGCGGGTGCGGCGACATCCCAAGGCGGTTCTATATCCGCTATCTATTACAATCCCGCCGGTCTTGCCTCAAATTTTTACAATGAACTTTCATTTTTTTATACGCCGCTTTTTTACGGGACGAAATTTACATATATCGGTTATGCCTATCCGCTCGCACAGAAGGAAACGATTGCCGCATCTATCGGTGTTCTTTCAACGGTTGATATAGAAAAAACAAATTCCATCGGCGAAACGCTTTATGATTTTTCATCGCAGGAATCCGTTTTTAATCTGGCGTATTCGGTACAAATGGGAGAGACAACCGACGGCGGTATAAATATAAAGTTTTTATCGCAGAGTATAGATGATTATTCAGCACATACCGCATCCTGCGATTTGGGACTTTTTTCCGCTAAAGATGATACAAGTTACGGCGTTGTTGTAAAAAATGTTATTCCGATGAAGTTAGGTGCGGATAAACTTCCGTTATCATTGCGCCTCGGACTTACCCAGCGGATTTATGACAAACTTTTTTTGAGCGGCGATGTAGCATTTGAAGATATTCTGAAAAAAACGGTTCACAAATGGTTTTTCGGCAGCGAATACAATTACAAAATATATTTTTTACGGGCAGGTATAAATTACAAGGAAATGACCTGCGGCGTCGGCATCGCCGAAGAAAAATTTTCACTTGATTATGCCGTTTCATTTCATCCGCTTGATATTACCCATAGGTTTTCCGCCGTATTAAGGTTCGGCGTAGAACCGACGGAAGCGGAAAAATACGCCGTCAAAATTTTAGAAGAAAATAAACTAAAAATTGAAGAAGAGGAAAAAAGAATTTCGCGGAAAAAAGCAGAATTAGAAAAAGATATTTCCGTATTTAATGTAGAGAAGGAAAAAATAGAAAAACTTATGACGAGCGATGCCAAACTTAAAGAAGAATGGAAAAAAATCCAACAGGAGAAACAGCAGATAACTCATGAACTGGAAAGTGTGAGAAAAAAACAGGAAACATCCGCAATTTTGTTAAAGGCTCAGGAATATTACGATAAAAAATTATATAAAGAAGCCGAAGAAGAAGCAAATAAAATAATAAAAGAGGATTCTAAAAATGAAAATGCTTTGATATTGTTGAGAAAAATTATCGCTGCTACGAGCACCACCGCTGCGAAGGAAAGATATATAAAAGCGATTGAACTTTATGAACAGGGTAAATATACCGATGCGATTTTTAAGGCGGATGAAGCGTTAAAAATTGAGCCGGAATATCAGCAGGCACAGGTTTTGATAAGAAAGTCAAAGGCGCAAAATTACATCGCGGAGAAAAGATTTCAGGACGCAAAATATGAACTTGTAGAAGCGATAAAAATTAGCCCTGACGATGCGGAACTTTTGGAATTGTTGAAAAGAATCCAAACGACTCTTGATGTAATGGAGGGAAAATGAAAAAGGAAAAATCAGCGATTAAGCGATTGTGCGATTATGCGATTAAGTGTTTTTTGTTTTTTTCACTTACTCACTTACTCACTTACTCACTTACTCACTGCCTTTATGCCCAGACCAATCCCGAAGTTTATTTCAATTCCGGAATTGATAAGTATGTTAAGGGCGATTACGATGGTGCGGTTGCTTTGTTTGAACAAACACTTTCGGAAAAGCCCGACCATCAGAAAGCAAGGAATTTCCTCGTGAAAGTTTTAATTGAAGCGACCGAGAAACAAATTATGATGAGTAATTTTTCAAAAGCAAAAATTTATATTGACAAGGCGAAAATTGTTGCTCCCGATAATGAGAGAGTCAACGAATTGCAAAAAGTAATATCCGGAGGATATGAAAAATCGCTCAAAGATTTTTCAAAAAAAGAAGTTCAAAAACAAAAAACGGTTGTCTCGCCGGAGCCAAAAGCATCTGCGATTAAAAAACCGGAACCTAAAAAAAGCGTTGCTGCGGTACCGGTTGTTGTCGGAGAACCCGCTCTTTCTTCCGAATATGAAAGTAAAAGCGGTTGGATTTTTATTTTGCTTTCTGTGGTTTTTATTATTATTGTTTTTATTTTGATTTTTTTATGGATAAAAAAGAAAAATACTGAAAGCACTAAAAAGATGGAGGAGTTTAAAAACCAGATTCGGTCGGAAGAAGAAAAGAAATATAAAAGAGAACTTGAAAAAATAAAACTTGAAAAAGAAAAAATTAGAAAAGAACTCGCCGAAAATATAAAAATTCAAATTGCCGAGAAAAAGGCGATAACCGATGCCGACGCCGAAAGAGCCCATCAGCAGTTGGCTTCTGCAATAGAAGAGGATAAACTTTTAGATACAATAACTGATGGTATAAAAAGCGACGAATATTCGCGAGAAATTATCCAAAAAATGACAATTTCAATAAGAACTATTATGAATGTAAATAAAAATGATGCCCTAAATAACATAAAACGGCTTTCAAAAAGCGAGAATTCCCGTCTCAGATATGATTGTATTAAAATAATAGAAAATATTTTAACTTCCGAAACGCTTAAAATTCTATTAGATATGCTTGATGATTCCGACTCCGAAGTAAAAAGGGCGATTATTATGCTGATAAACAATATAAGTAAATTGCATTTGCCGGAAATTCCGGCGAATATACTAATAGATATGCAAAAACGACTGGCTGAAGAAAAATTAAAAAACGGCTGGATAATTTAATGCCTGCCTATTGTCCTACGGCACTCCCTGAGTTAAAATTAAACCAAAAAAAATCTTGACAAATCCGATAGAATTTAATAAAATTACAAAGTCATACGGGAGACGGGTTTTTATCGGCGTAATTGGGGAGTAGCCAAGCGGTAAGGCAACGGCCTTTGGAGCCGTCATCCGAAGGTTCGAATCCTTCCTCCCCAGTGAACACAGAACAGACACGGAAGTAGGGAACACGGAACGGACACGGAAAAGTTCCGCTTCAGTTCCGTGTATATGTTCAGTGTCAGTTCCGTGTAATGAGCAAAGCGAATGAAAAATACAATTGCTATAATTCTTGCTGCAGGTGAAGGCACAAGATTTAACTCGGAAACACCCAAAGTTCTTCATAAAATTTTGGGCAAGATGATAATTTCCAGGGTTGTTGAAATAGTAGATGGTTTTGACAAAAAAATTATTGTTGTAGGACATAAATCGGAACTTGTCAAAAAAAGTATAAGCCCTGTTAGAAATGGCGTCCCGCAAAGCGGGATTTCTAACAGGGTAAGTGATAAAAATGTAGTTTTTGTTGAACAGATTGTGCAACTTGGCAGCGGTGATGCGGTTAAGCAGACGGAAAAAATCCTGAAAAATTTTACAGGTGATTTGGTTATACTTTCAGGTGATGTTCCGCTTCTTAAAAAAGAAACGGTCGGCAAATTACTGTCGGTTCACAAAAAAGAAAAAGCTGTTGCGACGGTGCTTACCTGCGAAGTGGAAAATCCTTCGCATTACGGAAGAATCATAAGAAACGCCGACGGAACGGTTAAGTCAATTGTTGAGTCAAAAGATGCATCCGACGATGTAAAAAAAATAAAAGAGATTAACTCCGGTGTTTATGTCTTTTCGTCAAAAGAACTTTTTTCAGCGCTGCATAAAATAAAAAACGATAATTCAAAAAGGGAGTATTACCTGACGGATGTCATATCAATTTTAAGTCGGCAAAACAAAAAAATTATAGCATATAAAATTGAAAACTTCAGGGAAATTATGGGTATAAATAACAGATGTGAACTTGCCCAAGCAGAGAATTACATCAGAGAAAAGGTTCTTGAAAATCTTATGCATTCCGGCGTTACTATTGTAAATCCCGCCACCGTTTATATTGAAGAAACGGTGGAGATTGAAAAAGATGCGATGATAATGCCTTCAACAATAATAAAAGGCAGAACGAAAATCGGAAGCGGCGGCGTTATAGGTCCTTTCAGTTATATTGAGGACTCAACCATAGATAAAAATGTTGAAATAAGGGCTTCTTTCGTCTATGGGGCTGAAATCGCAGACGATGTAAAAATAGGTCCGTTTTCTCATATAAGAAAGGAAACAAAAATAGGCAGGCATGCCCGCATCGGTAATTTTTCGGAGATTAAAAAGTCGGCTATCGGCGAGAATACAAAGGTTTCCCATCTTTCCTATATAGGTGATTCTCAACTTGGAAAAAATATAAACATAGGGGCGGGCACGATTACCTGCAATTACGACGGTAAAAATAAACACAAAACGGAAATAGGCGACTACACATTTGTCGGAAGCAATACTAATTTAATTGCTCCCGTTAAAATAGGGAAAGGGGTTTTGATTGCCGCGGGGTCTACTATTACGCATAATGTGCCCGATAATAAACTGGCGATTGCCCGTGAGAGGCAGGTTATAAAGAAAAGACAGGATTAAGAATTGAGGATTAAGGATTAAGACGCTTCGCTTTAAGGATTATGTAGCGGCGGGATTGCTATCCCGCTATATTCGTCGCATAGCAATGCGACCGCTACTTACCACTTAATCCTGTCCTTCTTAATCCTGAAATGGAGGGTTTTAATGGCTTATGATAAACTAAAAATTTTCAGCGGCTCGGCAAATCGTTATTTGTCAAAAGAGGTCTGTAATTTCCTTAAAGTTCCCCTGGGCGCTTTAGAAACAGGTCGTTTTCCCGACGGTGAAGTTAGTATTAAAATAATGGAAAACATCCGCGGTT
>JACRDL010000091.1 GCA_016218625.1 Elusimicrobiota bacterium | reverse complement strand
TTTGCCATCGGGCACAAAGCGTCCTTTTAGTACGGGTATTGCCTGAGCAGTTTTGTCTTTGATATTATACTTATTTTCACTCGGTATTTCAATGTTCTTATCCATTTTTTTATGTTAATTTCACGCTTTTTTTAGGTATTAAAAGAAAAATGAAATCCTTAAACCATATTTTTAACGAAGATGTTTTAACAGGAATTACCAAAATACCGGATGGTTCTATTGATTTGATTGTTACAGATCCGCCATATTGTTTAGGTAAGGACTACGGAAACGATTCGGATAAATTAAACCCTGATAAATATTTAACTTGGTCTAAAAAATGGATAGATGCAGTTATACCTAAACTAAAAAGTGCGGGAAGTTTTTATATCTTTCTTACATGGAGATATAGCCCTGAAATTTTCAGTTACATAAAAACAAAAATGATTATGATAAACGAAATTATTTGGGACAGACGGGTGCCAAGTATGGGCGGAAGCACAAGAAAATTTTCTTCGGTTCACGACAATATCGGATTTTTTGTAAAATCAAAAAAATATTATTTTGACCTTGATGCCATAAGAATCCCATATGATGCGGAAACAAAAAAAGCAAGAACAAGACCAAGATTTGTCGGAAAAAAATGGCTGGAAATTGGCTACAACCCAAAAGATATTTGGAGTACAGCAAGAATTCATGCAGAAGACCCCGAAAGAGAAAATCATCCAACCCAAAAACCGTTAGAAATAATAGATAGAATCATTAAAGCAAGTTCTCCAGAGGAAGGTATTGTTCTAGATCCTTTTTTGGGCACTGGTACAACAGCAATATCTTGTAAAAAAAACAACAGGAATTATGTAGGCTTTGAAATAAATTCTAATTATTGCAAAATTATAGAAAAAAGATTAAAAAAATTGACCTGTCAAACAGATTTTGACAGTTTACAACCAGACAAAAATTATAAAAAACATTATGAAAAACAATTCAGTTTATTTGGAGGAATATAAAAATGTGTGAAATCGCTTGTAAGCAAATTTTTCAGACACGCTCAGCCGACCGCCCTGGCGGCTTCGCTCTGTTCGTCGCTCTTGAAAGCATAGTCGCTCCTCAAGGGTCTGAAAAATTTCTTACTTCGCTCCAAGTGAAAGAGGTGAAAAATGTGTGAACAAAAATTGAAAGACAAGGTAGCAATAATTACAGGCGGTGCACAGGGAATTGGCAGAGCAATCGCCGAAAAACTTGCCGGTGAGGGCGCAAAAATAGTAATCGTGGACGTTATGGAAGAAGCCGCAAAAAAAACCGCGGATGAAATATCAAAAGACAAAAATGTTGAGACGCTTTCTATAAAAGTGGATGTCTCTTCCTCGCAAGAAACGGAAGAAATGGTGAAAAAAACTATTGAAAAATTCGGAAAAATTGATATAATAATTAACAATGCGGGAATTACGCGGGACAACCTTTTAATAAGAATGTCCGACGACGAGTGGGATAAAGTTTTGAATATCAACTTAAAAGGCGTTTTTAACTGTTCAAAAGCGGCTGCGAAAATAATGATGAAACAGCGTTCCGGGAAAATAGTCAACATTGCATCCGTTGTCGGCTTAATGGGAAATGCCGGGCAGGCGAATTACTCTGCATCAAAGGGCGGGGTAATTGCATTAACAAAAACAATGGCAAGGGAGTTGGCTTCCCGAAATATAAATGTAAATGCGGTGGCGCCGGGATTTATCAAAACGGCTATGACTGAAAAACTTTCCGACGAGCAGAAAAAAAAGTTGACCGATTTGATACCGCTGGCTCGATTGGGCGAAGCACAAGATGTTGCAAATATAGTCGCATTTTTATGCACTGATGAATCATCATATATTACAGGAGAGATAATTTCCGTCAACGGCGGAATGTATATGTAAAAACAACACGGAACAGACACAGAACAAAACACGGAACAAGCACGGAAAGTTCCGCGTCAGTTCCGTGTATTTTTCAAAGTTCCGTGTCAGTTCAGTGGTTTTTAGGGGGGTTATTATGGCAGATGTAGAAGCGAAGGTAAAGGAAATTGTGGCGGAACAGTTGGGCGTAGATGCGGCAAAAGTCGTTCCCACGGCATCTTTTATAAACGATTTAGGCGCCGACTCATTGGACACGGTTGAACTTGTTATGGCGCTTGAAGAAGCATTCGGGCTTGAAATCCCGGACGAAGAAGCATCAAAAATCACAACCGTAGGCCAAGCAATTGATTATATAAACGCACACGCAAAACAATAAAGTGCAGGATTAAGGATTAAGCCGCTCACTTCGCTCGCTTTAAGTATTAAGTTTTTTTCTTAATCCTTAAAACTTATAACTTAATCCTGACACTATTGGGGGTATTTCTATGCAAAAAAAGGTTGTAATTACCGGACTGGGTGTGTTGTCCCCAATCGGTATCGGCAAAGAGGACTACTGGAAGGCATTGATGGACGGAAAATCATCGGCAGCACTAATTACAAAATTTGACACTGCAAATTTTTCGGTTAAATTCGGCTGCGAGGTAAAAAATTTTAATCCCGAAAATTACATTGAAAAGAAAAAAGTGAGACGCATGGACAGGTTTGTTCAGTTTGCAGTGGCAGCTGCCAAACTGGCAGTAGAGGATTCAAAACTGGATTTCACAAAAGAAAACCCGGAAAGATGCGGAGTAATCGTCGGAAGCGGCATAGGCGGAATGCAGACGATTGAGGACCAGGCAAGGGTTCTTTTTGAGAAAGGTGCAGGAAGAATTTCGCCGTTTCTTGTTCCGATGCTTATTACAAATATGGCGCCGGCAGAAATTGCTATGATATTTGGTGTCCGCGGCCCGAATTACGCCCTTACCTCCGCGTGTGCATCGTCCACACATTCAATAGGTGATGCCCTGCGGCTGATGAGATACGGAGATATGGATATCGCTATCGCAGGAGGAAGTGAGGCGGCAATAACGCCATTGGGCTTCGGCGGATTTTGCGCAATTAAAGCACTCTCAACAAGAAATGACGCTCCTGAAAAGGCATCCCGACCTTTTGACGCGCAACGAAACGGTTTTGTTATGGGCGAAGGCGCAGGAATGATAATTCTTGAGACGGAAGAACACGCAAAAGCGAGGGGAGCAAAAATATACTGTGAACTTGCCGGCTACGGCGCTACCGACGACGCTTATCACATAACAGCGCCGGAACCAAATGCCGTGGCATCATCAAAAGCGATGGAGTTGGCGATAAAAGACGGCGGACTAATTCCTGAAGATATCAATTACATAAATGCGCACGGAACATCCACCGACCTAAATGATAAGACAGAAACGATGGCAATAAAAAAGGTCTTCGGCGAACACGCAAAAAAATTAGCGGTGTCATCAACGAAATCAATGACAGGACATCTTTTGGGAGCGGCAGGGGCGGTGGAAATTATTGCAACGGTTCTGTGCATGGAAAGGGGCTTTATCCATCCGACGATAAATTATGAATTTCCTGACCCGGAGTGCGACCTTGATTATGTGCCGAACAAACCGAGGGAAAAACAGATAAACGCCGCTATTTCCAATTCGCTCGGTTTCGGCGGACACAATTCAACTCTGGCAATAAAAAGATATGAGTGAATCTTTCAAGAAAAACTTGTAACCACGAATAAACACTAATAGACACGAATTAAAAAACATATGTAGGCACGGATTTATTCGTGCTTATTCGTGTCAATTCGTGGTTGCTTTTATAATTTCATATGCACAATGAATTGGAAAAGAAAATAAAAATAAAATTCAAAAATCCAAAGTTTTTGGATATCGCGCTGACTCACAAGTCGTTCGCAATAGAAAACAATCTGAACGAATTTAACGAACGGATGGAATTTTTAGGAGATGCTATTTTATCTACGGCAACCGCGGTTTATCTCTATTTGAAATATCCTAACTATGACGAAGGCAAACTCTCCAAAATAAAATCATCTTTAGTTAGCAGGACAACTTTACAGGAAATTGCAAAAAAACTTAAACTCGGAAAATTTGTAAAGATCTCCAAGTCGGAAGAGTCAACCGGCGGGCGTGTTAAAGAATCAATACTCGCCAACACAATGGAAGCCGTTATCGGCGCTATCTTTCTGGATGCGGGCTACAAAAAAGCGGAAAAAGTCATTCATAAATTATTAGATAAACAAAAAATTAATCCGTCGGATTTTAAGTCGGAACTGCAGGAAGTAATCCAATCAAAACACAAAACGATACCGGTTTATACCGTTATAGACGAAAAGGGACCTGACCATGATAAAACATTCAAAATGGAGGTTCGCATCGGTAAAAAACAATTAGGAAGCGGACTGGGTAAATCAAAAAAGGAAGCAGAACAAAATGCCGCAAAAAATGCGTTAGAAAAAATCACGGAACAGACACGGAAGTAAGGAACACGGAACAGAAGCGGAAAGTTTCGCGTCAGTTCTGTGTCAGTTCTGTGTTAGGAGCGTAGCGACTATGGACTATTTTTTAACTGACGAACAAAAAATGATTGTTGAATTGGCGAGAAAAGTTGCGCAGGAAAAAATCAAACCGGTACGGCAGGAATTTGATGAAAGCGGCGAGTTCCCGTGGGAAATTGTAAAGGAACTTTCGCAGGCAGACCTGATGGGACTTTATATTCCTCAGGAGTACGGCGGATTCGGAGGCGGGGTGATGGAATTATGCATTGCCGTCGAAGAATTGTGTAAGGTTGACGGCGGAATCTCGCTTTCACTCGCAGCAACGGCACTTGGAACATTTCCTATAATTATATTCGGCACGGACGAGCAGAAGAAAAAATATCTTCCCAAAATCGCAAAAGGCGAGGCACTCGCTGCGTTCGGTCTAACTGAACCGGAAGCAGGAAGTGACGCGGGTGCAACAAAAACAACCGCAAAAAAAGACGGGGATTTTTACATATTAAACGGCACAAAATGTTTCATCACAAACGGCGGGGTTGCGGATATTTATACAGTAATTGCTATGACCGATAAATCAAAAGGTTCACGTGGAGCATCCGCATTTATAGTTGAAAAAGGAACACCAGGATTTTCGTTCGGAAAAAAAGAAAACAAAATGGGAATACGGGCATCGGCAACCTGCGAACTTATATTCCAGGATTGCAAAATTCCAAAAACAAATCTTTTAGGACGGGAAGGCGCAGGCTTTATCGTCGCTATGAAAACGCTTGACCAATCAAGACCCGGAGTTGCAGCACAGGCATTAGGCATAGCCGCGGGAGCATTGGACGAAGCCGTTGAATATGCGAAAACAAGAAAACAGTTTGACCATCCGATTTCGTCGTTCCAGGCGATACAGCATATTTTGGCAAATATGGCGACGGATGTTGAGGCGGCGCGGGCATTGATTTATTCTGTGGCAAGGGCAATTGACAAAGGCGACAAAGATGTTTCCGGTGCATCAGCAATGTGCAAACTTTTTGCTTCCGATGTCGCGATGCGGGTTACGACTGATGCAGTCCAGGTTTTCGGCGGTTACGGTTATATGAAAGAATATCCTGTTGAAAAAATGATGCGCGACGCAAAAATTACCCAGATTTACGAAGGAACAAACCAGATTCAACGCAATGTTATCGCACTTGACCTAATCAAAAAATCCGCTAAAAAGAAATAAAATTACCGGAGGCAGATATGCAGACAGTTAAACAAGAAGTTAGCAACATTCTTAATCGTTTACCCGATGATTGTTCATTAGATGATGTTCAGTATCATCTTTATGTTCTTCAAAAGGTTGAACGTGGATTAAAAGATGCAGAAGAAGGACGAGTTTATACGCATGAAGAAGTTGAGAGGATGATGGCAAAATGGCTCGCAAAGTAGTTTGGTCTTACGAAGCCACTGCCGACCTTGAAGCACTCGCCGAATATATTGCAAGGGACTCTACTTTTTATGCGGCATCTTTTGTTCAGGAAATTATTGATGCAAGCCATTCACTCAATAAATTTTGTGAAAGAGGTCATATCCTCCCCGAACTTTCTAATCCCGACATTTGTGAACTCTTTATAAGAGAATATCGTCTTATTTATAGCATTGAGGAATCACGCGTCATTATTTTGGGTCTCATTCATGGTAAACGAGACCTGAAAAGATTATGGGAAGAAGAGCAAAGAGGAAGTTAAACATGAACTTCGCTTAAATATAATCGCCCTTAACCTAATCAAAAAATCCGCAAAGAAAAAATAAATATCGAGTGGAACAAATGAAAAGAAACATTTTTTTTATTTTTCAATTATTAGGTTTATTAGTGTTTTTAATGAATAATTTATTATCTCGTCCTTTTCCAAAAAATAGTGCACCGCCATTAACTGTAATTGATGTGCACAGTCATTTGTTCGGCCGTATAACTAATAATAACGGTATTACATTTAAAGATTACGAAGGAGCAGTAGAAAATGCATTAAGCAAGATGGATAAATCCGGTATAAAGAAGATGTTGATTATGCCACCGCCTTTTCCTCCCGAACATAAAGACATTTATGAATATGATGAGTTTAAGGAAGTTTTAAATAAATACCCCGAACGATTTGGATTTTTAGGCGGGGGTGGAACATTAAATGTAATGTTGCAAAAATATGCGAATACCGATATTATGGACGAAATTAAAAAAGAATTTGAAAAAACTGCACGGAAAATTATTGCGGACGGAGCAGTTGGTTTCGGAGAAATTGCCTGTGAACATTTATGTCTTGGCAAAACACATAACCATCAGCAATTATCCCCGGATAATCCGCTTTTATTGTTGTTAGCAGACATATCAGCAGAGTTGAATGTCCCTATAGATATCCATATGGAAGCAGTTACAATGCCCTTGAAAACTCCTGAAAGATTGTTTGTGCCGCCCAATCCGGAAATGCTGACAGAAAATATTTCGGCATTTGAGAAATTATTATCTTATAACCCTAAAGCAAAAATTATTTGGGACCATGTGGGTTGGGACCAAACAGGAATGCGTTCTGCAGAATTAACGGATATGCTTTTAAGTAAACATCCTAATTTATTTATGAGTATAAAAATCTGCACTACCGACTGCCCTATTGAAAATTGTATGATAGATAATGACGGAAACATTAGAAAAGAATGGTTACAAATATTGGAAAAACATTCAGACCGATTTATGATAGGTTGTGATGAATTTATAATGTCACCGAAAATTAAGAAAAAATTACCTCCAAGCATAAAAGATACAATTAATTTATTTGCAAAGTTGCCGAAGGAATTAAAAAGAAAAATAGCGTTTGAAAATGCCCGGCGTATATTCAATTTACATTAAAAGAGGTGATTTAGATGAGCAAAAAATTGGTATTGAAGTCGGTTTTGTTTTGTTTGCTTTTTAGCGAATTTACATTCACTGCTACTTTTGTTTACGGAGAAGTAGCCAAAGGTAATTTTGGAATCGGGGTGAATTATCCTGGTATTGGTGCGAGGTATTTTTTCAGCGATAAAATATCAGCGGAATTAAAAGGTCAGATTGAAAAGGATATTTTCGTCGGCGGGTTGAGGGGCTATTATTATTTTTCACCTCAAGCGAAATATCTTTTGTTTGCCGGATTGGAGGGCGATTTTGTAACATTCAAGGGTGATGACAGTAAAGGCACGGGATTTGCCGGCGAATTATTTGTCGGCGGAGAATATTTCTTTAACAAAAGTTTTTCGGTTCAGTTGGATTTAGGTCCTGCTCTTGTATCACTTAAAGACGATGATACTTCCGAAAGCGTAAACGGATTGGAGTATGTAGTTAATTTCGCGATTAATTACTATTTCGGAAAGTGAGGTGATGAAAATGAAACTTAAAAAGATTTTTTCAGTTTTTACAATATGTCTTTTTGTTTGTTCTGTTTTAATTGCCGCGGGTTTGCGGCTCGGTATGACCGGAGCAGTGAAACAGAAAGTAAAAGAGTTGGATAAAAAAGTTAGAGAAAAAAAGGAAACGGTTAATGCTGGCGCCGACCGAACCGTCTACATCGGTGACGATGTAACTTTAAACGGCAACACAGGTATTACCCCTGACGGAAATACGCTCACATATGCATGGTCACAAACAACAGGTCCTGTAACCGTCACTCTTACCGGCGCAAATACTGCTACAGCAACATTTTCGCCGGGTGAGGTCGGCACTTATACATTCCAACTTGCCGTCAGCAACGGGAATCTCACCAACACCGACACCGTGAATGTAACTGCACAGGGAATTCAGAGCGGGAATTTCTATGTTGATGTGTATTATAAAGATCTCGTCTCCAGTGGTACCACATTGTTTTACGATACGCTTGAAACCAGCAATTACCGTCTTGTTGAAATAAATATGCGTGGCGAAACCGTCTGGGAATACAAAATTCCAACCGCCTATCTTCAAACCACGACTATCGGGCTGGATGTGGAAAAACTCGCTAACGGAAACTATCTTTTCTTCACCGGTAGCGGCATATACGAAATCAACAGCACAGGTGTCCTGCAGTGGTCATATGCCACGACTAAAATTTCTCACGATGTCCAGCGCCTGCCTGATGGCGGCACGCTATACAATTTCGGCAATAATGATACCTACGATGACGCACAAATGAATATAGTCAGTAGTACCGGTGGCATTGTATGGTCGTGGTATGCGAAAGACTTCTACGGGAACGATGGTACTTCAGACGGTGGATGGACACATGCGAATGCAGTGATATGGAAATCTTCCACTACTATATTTATCAACCTGCGTAATCGATACTTTACTGTAGAATTAAACGTTCTCGGCGCTATCACATCGCTGATGGATTGGAGTAGATATGGCACGGATGTTGACCCACACGAGCCGGATATTCTTTCAAATGGTAATATGCTTATCTGTCTCCAGAATGATTCACCATATGTGGCAGTTGAAATCAACCCATCTAAACAGGAAGTATGGACTTATGCTAATACATCACTTCGCACTACTCGTGATTGCGACCGTTTACCAAACGGCAATAATCTTATTGTGGCAGTTAATAACGGTGGTACGAGCAGCGTTTTTACAGACGATTATTCCACTATGATGGAAGTGACTTCAACCGGAAAAACGGTCTGGCGGATGACAGCCAATACAAAAGCCACCGGACAATCACCGGGATATTTTTATAAGGCGGAACGCATATACGACGGATGGACACCGTCCACCACAGCGGACTGAAATAAAAGTTTATAAGAAATTGGAACAAAATTATGAACATTATCGTTTTAATCAAGCAGGTGCCGGCGACGACTGATGTAAAAATAGACGAGAAAACCGGAACGCTGAAACGGGAAGGCGTTGAGGCACAGGTAAATCCGTTTGACCTTTACGCCGTTGAAGAAGCGGTACGGCTTAAAGAAAAATATATAGGAAAAATTATCGTTCTGACAATGGGACCGCCGCAGGCAGAAAAGGCGCTCCGTGAATGTTTAGCAATGGGTTGTGACGAGGCGGTTCTTGTTTCCGATAGAGAATTCGCCGGAAGCGACACTTGGGCAACCGCTTATACTTTGTCGCAGGCAATAAAAAAACTTGAAAATTACGAAATAATTTTATGCGGGAAACAGGCGATTGACGGAGATACCGCACAGGTAGGCCCGGGAGTTGCCGAAATGCTTGATATTCCTCATATCGCATATGTCAAAAAAATAGAAAAAATAGAGAATCAAAAAATCACCGTTGAAAGGATGATGGAAGATGGCTACGATTTGATTGAGTCGCCCGTTCCGTGTCTTTTAACCGTCGTAAAAGAAATAAATAATCCGCGGCTTCCGTCGCTGCGGGGAATGATGTTTTCAAAAAAAGCGGAAATAAAACATTTCACCGCAAAAACAATTGAAGCCGACAAAACAAAACTGGGAATTGCGGGTTCGCCGACAAATGTGATGAAGGTCTTTTGTCCGCCGCCAAGAACCGGAGGAGAAAGAATCGCGGGTGACCCGTCGGAACAGGCAACTAAACTGATTATAAAATTAAAGGAAATGAAAATTATTTAACTATGTCAAAAATCTATGTAATATCCGAAAAGTGTGTCGGCTGCGGGTTGTGCGTGAAAGCATGTCCTTTCGCGGCAATCACCATAACCGCCAGGCAGGATAAAAAATTAAAACTTGCGGTTGTTAACGAAATGAAATGTAATTTCTGCGGCGCCTGTCTTGATGCTTGTAAAAAATATCAGGCAATTGTAATTGAAAAAGACGACATTGGACTTCGGACTTCGGACTTCGGACAATATAAGAATGTCTGGGTATATGCGGAACAGCGGCACGGTGAAATTTCGCCGGTGGTTTTTGAACTTTTAGACAAGGGAAGGGAACTCGCCGACAAACTCAAAGTTAAACTCTGTGCTGTTTTGATGGGTAACAAAATTGAAAGCAGGGCAAAGGACTTGATAGAACACGGAGCGGAGACCGTTTATCTTTACGACGACGAAGTGTTGAACGAGTTTCAGGACGACCCGTATTGCGAACTTTTATCACAACTTATAAGAGAAGAAAAACCGGAAATTATTTTGATGGGCGCGACGAATATCGGACGAAGTTTTGCATCACGGGTAGCGGCAAAAATCCACACCGGCTTAACTGCCGACTGCACCGGACTGGATATTGAGACGGAAACAAGAAATTTGATGCAGACACGGCCGGCTTTCGGCGGAAATATTATGGCAACCATTTTGACAAAAAATCACAGACCGCAGATGGCTACGGTGAGACATAAAGTTTTCAAAAAGACAGAAAAAAATCCTAATAAAAAAGGCGAAATAATCAAAAAAATATTTGACAGAACAAAAATAAAAAACAGAACGAAATATTTACAATTTGTCGCCGATGTCTCTCAAAAAGTGAACCTTGCCGAGGCAGATATAATTGTTTCCGGCGGAAGAGGTCTCGGGAAATCGGAGGGCTTTCTGCTGATTGAAGAATTCGCAAAATCAATCGGCGGGGCAGTAGGCGCCTCTCGTGCAACGGTTGACGCAGGATGGATAGCATATTCTCATCAGGTAGGACAAACAGGAAGAACGGTCGCGCCGAAACTTTATATCGCATGCGGAATTTCAGGACAAATTCAACATCTCGTCGGAATGCAATCGTCGGACATAATTGTCGCCATAAACAAAGACCCCGAATGCCCGATGATGAAAATCGCCACCTACGCCATAGAAGGCGACCTGTATCAGATAGTCCCCGAAATTGTTAAGGAACTAAAAAAATGAATAACGAATTAGTCAATAACGACCAATTAAATTATGATGCTCTATTAACAAAACATCCCTGGTTAATTCAAAAAAACCAAAAAACAATTCTTAGTCCGGATGTTGACGGTATTTTGTGCGGCTTATTTATGTCTCACTATTTCAATTGGAAAGTAGCAGGATTTTATGACGGTAAAAATTTGGCAATAACGCAAAATACAAAAATTGATGATTGCATTTTTCTTGATATGGACATTTACAGAAAAAATATCAAAAGTTGCGGACATCATATGGTTTTATACAACAAAAGAAATATACCTACAACTTGGGATAACTATTCAAATTGTATTAACCCGAATATACTTCGTGGTTTTGATGCTTATAATAATTTTCAGGAAAAATATCCTTTTGCAACTATTCATTTTTTGCTTTGCGTAATGAGTTCTTATAATGACATTAAAATTGTTTTACCAAAAACGGCAGTTTCGCCTTTGCTTTATGTTGACGGTACTTTTAAAAATCTACTAAATTATCCTGAAAATTGTATAAGTTGGCTCAAATTCTTTAATGCGAAGGACTCAAGTAGTCCGATGTATCCGATATATATTCTTTTTGCCAATAGAAAAATAGCGGATATGATACACGATTTAGAGACAATTTTTGGGAAATTCAAAGAAATTGTAGACGGCAAGAAAAGGGGCGGGGATAAAATAAAAATTGCTGATATTATTGACAAGTCATTTTCCAATGAGTCCATCGTAAAAATAGATAAATTGATAAATTTACTGGCTGACTTTACCGGTTGGAAGTATGATAAACAAAATTGGAACTGGACTGAATTGAATGTCTTGAACTTTAACAAAGAAATTGAGGAAAATCTGAATAACGGAAATTATATGGGAGTGCTTAATAAAAATCCGCTTTCAATGGCTATTACTGCGGGGAAAAGGATGGAATACACATTAGAAAATCCAGATAAATTTTAGTACTATTTTACTGATAACAACAAACCCGCCTCTTTTTCAATCCGCTTATTTGCAAGTTCACAATATTCTTTTGATATTTCAAAACCAATAAATTTTCTATTTAATTTTACAGCAGAAATCGCAGTTGTGCCGCTTCCCATAAACGGGTCTAAAACAATTCCGTTTTCAGGACAAAAACATTGAATTACATCGTAAGGCAATTTATCCGGAAATGTTGCGGGATGTTGGTGTTTAAGCCGATCACCGTCGCCACAGGTAAGATATTCCCAAACAGTTCCTCTGCATTTCTTTGGATTTATGGTGATTGGTCGTGAATTTAATGTCTTACCATTTGTGCAACGAGTTGCACCGCCTGTCATTGTCACACCTGCCCATTTTGACGGAATTTTTAGCGGTTCCTTGTCAAAATATTTTGGTCTCTCTCCTTTAAGAAAAATAGGAATGTATTCATGGTCAACTCTGAATCGTTTTGAATACCAAGCACCGTCTGTCCCATGTTTCCTATATAAGCAACATTCAAAAAGCCGAAAACCGGCATTATCACACCAATCAATAATTGTTCTGAAAGATGTTAACGACTTGGCAAAACTTACCGTTTGGTCCTGAATAACCATTACGGCAATTCCACCGTCTTTAAGAACACGAAATGACTCTTTGCCGACAGCAGATAGTTCCAGCGTAAAACCGTTATATTTTCTTATACCATCGTAAGGGGGGGAAGTTACGATTAAATCAACAGAATTATCCGGAAGTTTTTTCATCCCTTCAACACAGTCAATATTTTGAATTGTATTAATCCATTTTTTCAACACTTGCTATACCTTCCTTTTTACTCATCGTGCATTTGCCTTCAAAAACGGCGCCTTCGTGAATTGAAAGCGTCTGTGATTTTATATCGCCGAAGACCTGTGCGGTGGATAAAAGTTCAAGATTGTTTGATGCGATTACATTTCCGGAAACCTCGCCGCCGATAATAACCGACTCGCCGTTCAAATCACCTGCAACTTTTCCGGTTTTTCCGACGATAACTCCGGCAGCTTTTAATATGTGACCGGAAACTTCACCGTCAACGCGGATTGTTCCTTCAGACGACATATCGCCTTTTACATCGGTACCCTCTGCAATAATAGTTTCAATTTTTCCGATGGATTCTTTTTTTCCGAACATTTTTTCCTCCCAAACATAAAAACTCAAAAACACTTTTTTATTCTTAGTTATTTTTCTGTTATCAAGAGAACATCGTTGAGTATTTTTTTTTCAATATCCCAGTTACTTACGGGCGTATCTTTTAAAGAAGGTATGCTTAAATAGTAGACGGGCGCTTTTTTTATTATGTGCGGATATTTCTGAAGTTCCGGATTATCTACTATTTTTCTGTAACCGTTATATAAATCAGTTTTTTTTTTGAATTAAAAAGCGGTGCTTTTTTTAATGATTTTGTTCACTTTGTAATATATTTCCAGTTTGGTTCCGCCCCTGATATATTCGTAAAGTTCTTCTATGTCTTCTTTGAGTAGTGCAACGCAACTTCCACGCCGCGGCGTTCCAATAAGTTTTCTTTTTTCCTGTGATAGTCCGTGGATACAAACCGGACCCCAGAAATGCATTTTTCTCGTTCCCATCGGATTGTTTTCTCCTGGCGGAAAAGAATCCGCAATTTTCTTATAAGGAGAACCGTCTATGGGTCTATAGGGCGCATTTTTCATTTTCCAATCAATTGCAAAGAAACCTTCAACTGTAGGAAGGCCGCGGACGCCGATACTTATTCTATATTTTTTAACTATCTCGCTGTCTTTACAGGCAAAAAGTTCATATGATGGAATATTAACTACAATATGATTTATTTCGTTTAATTGATTATCTTCCTTATCGGTAAGAACAACTACGCCGGACAATTTTTCTAAAAGTTTGTTCTCATTTATCAATGTATTTTCGTCTGAACTTAAAAAAAGACCAAAACAGTTCAGAAAAATCAGAATAAAAATAGTTCCAATTCCATAATTTATTTTCCATAACTTTTGCTGAAACAATATCATTTTAGAATTGCTTCTGTCAAATATCTTTTCGGATTTTGCGCCATACCATTTTTCCATATCTCATAGTGAAGATGCGGACCTGTAGCATAACCGGTTGAACCGACCAGTCCGATGGTCTGTCCTCTTTTAACTTTCTGGCCCTGTTTTACAAGAATTTTTGAACAGTGACCGTATCTCGTCATAAAACCCCACTGATGCTCAAGTACTATTAATTTTCCGTAGCCAGGCTGCCAGTCGGCAAGAATCACTTCACCGGCGGCGGGTGATTTTATCGGGTCGCCTCTGTCTGCCGCTATGTCAATTGCAAGATGTATCTCTTTATACTTTTTTATAGGATGTATCCGGGGCCCGAATCCGCAGGTTATCCTTCCATGAACCGGCCATTGGCACGGTGTCGCACTCCACCTGACTTTTTCGTTTTTAATAAAATTATTTGATTCCTCAAAACTTTTTTTAAGTTCCTGCGTTTCTGATGTGAGGGCAGATAGATGCTGATTGAATTCCTGCGGCGTAATTGTAAGTTTTTTTTCGGCTAAATATTTTGTGATTCTTTCAAGTTCGCCGACGGTGGGACCGCCCGACTGAATAACCGCCTTTTTGCTTTTAAGCCCGATAATCTTTCTCGTTTCCCTGTCCATCTCTCTTAAATTATCAGCCATCTGTCTAACCTGAATCATCTCTTTTGCAAAATATTCCGATTCTTTTGCAAGTATCCTGTTTTCCGTTTTCATCGCCCAGTAGTCAACCTGTTTATGAATGATAAGTCCCGCCCAGGCAAAAACTCCGACAAAAATAAAAAACATTACTATCAAAAATTCTTTTGAAACATTAAGAGTAGTCGGTTTTGATGTTGAGTGAGGCACAATCATCACCGTCAGCATTTTGTGTTTTGTTTTTTTCATTTTCATAAAAACCTCCAATAACGACAATTAAAAATTAAAAGTTAAAAATTAAAAATGTTTTTATGCCATAATTTTGCGTTTTTCTTTACATTTTTAATTGTTTCACTATAAGTATAAAGAATTTTTTTCGTTTTGTCAAGAATTATATTGACCCCGTTAAAAATGGCGTATCTCGCCGAGAAAGGTGAATTCAACCATTAAGTGCAACAGTGCGAATTGAAAACCTCGTTTGGAGTAGAGAACCCGAGACATTTTCTCGGTCTGTTGTTGAGCCAAGATTCGACCTT
>JACRDL010000090.1 GCA_016218625.1 Elusimicrobiota bacterium | reverse complement strand
GGGCACAAAGCGTCCTTTTAGTACGGGTATTGCCTGAGCAGTTTTGTCTTTGATATTATACTTATTTTCACTCGGTATTTCAATGTTCTTATCCATTTTTTTATGTTAATTTCACGCTTTTTTTAGGTTGAATAATTATATAACCGACTAAAAGTTTTCTTACATATTCATCTTTCTGCTGAAAAACTACTTCCCAAAGTTTAATAATATCATGCCAAACTGCTAAACAATAAAAAAATGTTTTTGATAATTGGTGGTCGCACTTTGGGAACAAAATATTTTCTTCACCGCCATCGTGCATTAACGGATTATAATTTCTTTCACTATCTTCACTCACTTTCCCTCCACGATTTTTATTTCTTCGGCTATGAGGTCATAAAGTTTATAGACCAGTTCGTCAATTTGTTGGTCGGTTTTTTGGATTTCGGATTCAAGCCGTTTTCGCTCGTCGGTAATTTTGTCGCCGAATTTTTGAAGTTGCTTGTTTAAGTCAAGGATTTTGTCAACTAATTTTGTAAAAGGTTGTTGTTTTGCATTGCTAATAACTTTTACAGGAAATTGTTTTGCATTCACTATCAATATTTTTTGGAATAAATTTTTAGATTTATCTAAAAATTTTTGTGAATGATAAAAATTCATTAGTTTTGAATTCAATATTGCTAAAATATATTTTTCATCAAATTCTTTTTTATTTTTTACCAAAATGTTAAAGGCAATTTGAGTGTTATATAATTCCTCGTCTGTATATGAGGCAAAAATTCTTAATGGTTTTCCACTAATTATTTGTCTTACCAAAATTCGCGGGTCTGTAAAAAATCTTTGTTTTCTCGGAGCACCTAACCATTTACCATAATTTATCCATTCTTTACCATTCCAAAATATACCATATCTAACTATATCTTCGCCAGATAATAATTTTTCAAATGTTGAACTTTTTTTATAATTTGCATGAAATACTTTATTTTTAATTTGTTCCTGAGTATGCCCCTTATACTTGTCATACGGTGTCAGTCCAAGACAAAAATCACAAATTTCTTCTAACTTTTTTATATCTTTTTCTATTTTTTCTAAAATATTTAGTGTGACATTATCAGAAAAAATATTAAAAATATTTTTTTCAGTTTTTGTCCACATTTCTTGCTCAATTTCCTTGCAGGTATCACAATTATCTTTGTCAATTTTGGTAATTTTACTATTTCCATCATAACCTATAATTTCAATTTTATTTTTCCTGTTTTTTCTTTTTTGTAAGACCAATATTATTGTTTCTACTTTTGCTTCTTCAAAAACATTATCAGGCAATCTAACAATCTTTTTTATACTTGTTGCTTTTATTATGAATTCTCGTAATTTTTTATATGAATCATTATACAAAATTGAATTAGGTATAATGAAAGAAAAATAACCATCTTTTTTCAATAAATTTATTGCTCTTTCAACAAAAGATGCATAAAGATTCATTCTGTTTTCAGTAGAAAAATATTTGTCAAACAAATAATCGACAACAGTTGGAGCCATTCCTTTTATATCAACATACGGAGGGTTGCCGATGATAACATCAAAACCATTTTGAGATTGATTCACTTCGTTCGCAATGACAGGCGAGGGGCTTCGCTCGCAATGACAAGCGTTAGGAAATACTTCTGGAAATTCTTCTTCCCATTTGAATGCTTTGGTTCCGGCGATTTTGGGGTCGTCAATTAGCGAGTTGCCGCACCTGATATTTTTCAGCATCGGCAGACGTTCACGGGTGTAAAGCGTTTTCAGAAGCAGGTTCATCTGCGTAATTTCAACTGCCTGCTTGTCAAGGTCAACTCCGTAGATATTGTTTTGCAGGATTTCCGGTTTTCTAACGCCTCCCAACTCGCCAGTCCAGTATTTTACCAATTCGTCAAACGCCCTTATCAAAAACGAGCCGCTTCCGCAGGCAGGGTCAAAAATTTTTAGGTTTTGGATTGTCTTAGGTTTTGCCGTTTTCAACACTTCACCGACGGTATTTTTAACTATGTAGTCAACAATATATGTCGGCGTGTAATAAATTCCCTGTTCTTTTCTGTGCTGGTGGGTTTCTTTCAGTTTTGTGGTTGTGGATGTTTTTTTAAGAATATGTCCGAGATACTGCTCGTAAATATTGCCGAGAACATCGGCGTTTATGGCGTTAAAATCATAATGAATGTTGCCGTCTTGCGTCTGATACAGTGATTCAATAACTTCTTTCAGAACTTCGTCGTCAATTGTCAACTGATCGCACAAGTGTTTTTCAAAGAGTTTTGAGTTATACGCTTCATCAAATTCCCGAAATATTTTATGTAGTGCAGGACTTAAGTCCCGCCTACTGTTTCTCACAGCGGACATCAGATGGTTCTGTTCAATGTTCCTATCCTCGCAGGTTCTTATAAAAATAAGGCGGTCAAGAATTCTTTGGACCGACTCATCAAGTTCCGTCTCTGAAATTTTATTCAGCCGCGGATATTTGAGGATATTTTTTGTGAGTTTCGTTCTTGCGGCAAGCAGGTCGGCGAGAATTTGTTTTGAGACGGGCTGCTTTTTGGTTTTCTTTCCGAATTTTTCAGACCACTTATCAAGTTGACCCGACAAAATACTTTCCTTGCTTAATAACCATAAACTATCAAAATCATCCGAATAATCAGTATATTGCAAATCAAACGCTTTTGCTTTTTCAATGTCTTCCTTCCATTCGGCGTTAAAAACTTTTATTGATTCAAAATCGGTAAGAACCGCCCAGACAACGCCTTTATGCCAGGAATAATTTATTGCCTGTTCGCTGTATTCAGGATTGTTTAGGTCTGCTTTAAGCGGTTTTGCTTCAACAAAAAATTTTATGATACCGACGAGCTTAAACGAATAATCAACTCTGCCGCCGGAGATATTCGTTTCAAGCCCAACTTCGTCTCGGTTCTGTGTGTCCCAACCGAGCGCCTGAAACAGCGGCTCTATAAAACCGGTCTTGGTTTCCGCTTCGGTATATTGAGAGATTTTTCCGGAAGATTTTTCTGCCTCGTATTTTTCTATAAGTTTTTGGATTTTTGTTTCTGCCGTTTTTCTGTCTTGTTCTGTCATAATTTATTCGCTTCGCTCACCCCCGAATAAATTCGGGGGCTACATTATTGTGAGATTGTCGCGGTGGATAACCTCGTCGTAGTCCTTCCTGCAGAGTATTTTTTCTATATCTTGCGATTTGTGTCCTTTGATTTTTTCTAAATCTTTAGATGAATAGAAAACAAGACCTTTGGCGATTTCAGAATTTTCGCGGACAACGCTTACAACGGCGCCTTTTGTGAAATTTCCTTCTATTTTCGTAATGCCCGAAGGAAGCAGTGATTTACCTTTTTCAAGTATTGCCTTTGCGGCGCCTTCATCAACGAAAATTTTTCCCGAAATGCTTGCGCCGAAGGCAATCCATTTTTTTCTGCCATCAATTTTACTCTCCGCAAGAAATTTCGTGCATCTGACATTTCCCGAAATTATATCCGAAATGCAAACATTTTTTTTGCCGTTTGCTATATGTGTCTCAACACCGGAAGCAGTTGCAATTTTTGCGGCTTCTATTTTTGACATCATCCCGCCGACGGAAAATCCGCAGCCGGCGTCAGATGTCGCATAGTTTTCAATATCATCTGAAATTTTTCTTACCTCTAAAATTAGTTCCGCATTTTTATTTTTTTTCGGATTCTCTTTGTAAAGACCGTCAACATCGGTGAAAATTATAAGATGGTCGGCGGCAACTTTTGAGGCAACGATTGCTGAAAGCGTATCATTATCGCCGAAATTTATTTCTTCCGTTGCAACCGTATCGTTTTCGTTGATGACAGGAATTACTCCCCATGATAAAAGTTTAAGAATTGTATTTCTTGCATTAAGGTATCTGTCTCTCGCCTCAAAATCATTTTTCGTGAGAAGAACCTGAGCAACGGGAATATTATATTTTAAAAGGACATTTGTCCATTTATTCATCAGCCCGACCTGCCCTACGGAAGCAGCCGCTTGTTTTGACGGTAAATCAGAGGGCTTTTTTTTGAGAGCCAATTTCAACATACCCGTCGCAATGGCACCGGAAGAAACAATAATAACCTCATTTTTCATGTCGTGAAATGAAGCAACCTCCGAGGCGATTTTAGAAATAACATCCTGCGATGCAACAAGTCCGCTTCCGATTTTTACGACAACCCGAGCCCGTCGCGACGGGCTATTCCTCATAACTGAACTCATAACTTCCCACCTTAACCGTGTCGCCGGTTTTTATTCCTTCTTCTTTCAGCCGCTGGTCAAGACCGATTTTTTTCAGTATATTCTGAAATCTTCTCGCTGATTCTAATTCTTTAAAATTGGTCATCGCAACAAGGTCAAATATTTTTCTGCCTGTAATTTCAAAAACATTTCCTTTTTTACGAATGGAAAATTCCGGCTCGTATTTATAATAAGCAGTTTTTATTTCAATCGGGACTTCTTCTTTCACTGTTTTAATTTTTTTATAAATTTCTTCCAATACCGATTTTACACCCGTACTATTTGCTGCTGAAATCGGAAAAACTTTTTTTACTTTTTTCTTAAACATTTTTACCGCTTTTTCCGAGGAAGGCAAATCTATTTTATTTATCGCTATAATCTGCGGTTTTTTTGCAAGTTTTACAGAATATTTTTTCAACTCTTTATTTATCGCAATATAAGTTGAGTAGGCATTTTTGTTTTCATAGCCGAAAGCGTCAACAATGTGAAGAATAATTTTTGTCCGTTCTATGTGTCTCAAAAAATCATGACCCAAACCACGGCCTGTCGCAGCACCGTCAATAAGTCCTGGTATGTCCGCAAAAACGAGCGTTTTATTGTAAAAATTAACCACACCCAAATTTGGCGATAAGGTAGTGAAGGGATAATCCGCTATTTTCGGTCTTGCTGATGAGACCTTTGCTAAAAATGTTGACTTGCCGGCGTTGGGATAGCCTATAATCCCGACATCCGCTATTAATTTAAGTTCAAGTTCTACAGTGCATTGTTCGCCCGGCTGGCCTAATTCTTTAATACGGGGCGCGGTATTTTTTGACGACTTAAATGAAGCATTGCCTCTACCGCCTCTGCCGCCGGCGGCAACAATGATTTCCTGATGATGTTTTGTTATGTCTGCTATAATAACTCCGTTTTTTTTAACAACCGTGCCAAGCGGAACTTTTATTACAAGATTTTCTGCCGACTTTCCGTAACAATTGTTGCCCCTGCCCTGTTCTCCTTCTTTCGCCCTGTAATGAGAATGTCTTTGTAAATCCAAAAGCGTTTTTAGGTTTTCATCGCCGACAATTATTACATCGCCGCCGTTGCCGCCGTTGCCGCCGTTAGGACCGCCGAGTGGTCTAAATTTTTCACGAAGAAAAGAAAGGCATCCGTCACCGCCCTTTCCCGCTTTAACAAAAAGTTTCGCTTTATCTATAAACATAAAAAAAGAAACCACAGATGAACGCGGATAGACACAGAAAAACCATACCACAGAGGTCACTGAAAACACAGAGAAAAAACAAAAAATTCAGTGCTTTCAGTGTTTTCAGTGGTAAATAAAATCTGTGTAAATCTGTGTAATCTGTGGTTAAATTTAAGAGGGAATTACGTTTACCTTTTTTCTATCACCGGATGCCCATTGAAATTTAAGTTTGCCGGTAATCTTTGCAAAAAGCGTATCGTCTTTGCCGACACCGACATTTATTCCCGCATGATATTTTCTGCCGCGCTGCCGCACAATAATGCTTCCCGCCGGAATAATCTCGCCTTCAAAACATTTTACTCCCAAACGCTGGCCGGCAGAATCCCGACCATTACCTGTTGAACCCTGAGATTTTGTGTGTGCCATAATAAAATCAGAGATTAAGAGATTAGGAGATTGTGAGATTAGGTTTTACCCTAATATCCTAATTTCCATTTTCCTAATTTCTATTCTCTAATCCCTGCCTCCTTAACCTATTTTCACTATCTCCACTTCAGTATAATTTTGTCTGTGACCGATCGTTTTTTTATAGCCCTTTTTAGGCCGTTTTTTAAATACTATTATTTTTTTATCTTTGGTGCAACCTTTTATCCTGCCTGTTACTTTTGCCGGAACGGTACTGATTTTTTTACCTTTGTCTGAAATAATAATTGACTTAAACTCAACTGTATCACCAATTTTTTGGGAAAGTTTATCCATTTTTACCGTCTTGCCTTCTTCAACCTTGTACTGTTTTCCGCCTGCTTCAATTATCGCATACATAGAAACTCCTTAAACACCAATTAAAAAGATTACAAAAATTATGAAAAATTACAAAGATTAAAATCTTTCTTAATCTTTCAATCACTTTATTTATTATATCAAATTATAAAGTTCTGTCAAGTATCCGTATCAAATCATGTAAAATGTAACCCAAGGGGTAATCGTCAAATCATATATAATGTAACCCGGCAAAAGGGGGTTACATTATGGACAGGTACTCAAGAATGCAATACTTAAAAAGTATTTATCAACGATACCACAAATCAACTCGCAAAGAAAAAAGAGAAATTCTCAACG
>JACRDL010000089.1 GCA_016218625.1 Elusimicrobiota bacterium | reverse complement strand
CACTAAAATTTAATAAAGGATTAAGGTGATAGTACTCAAATTTATTTTTCAAAGACCTTTTGTTAAAAACCCTTGAAACAGGGTGCAAGAATACTTTTTTCCATATTCACTTTTTACTTGACTCCTAATAGGGAATCTCCCAAGATAAGCCACAGAATGTCACAGAATTTCACTGAATTTTTTTCTGTGTGATTCTGTGGCGCCTTTCGAATTCAGATACAACAAAATCCGGAGAGGGAGAGATTTGAACTCTCGATACCGCAAAGCGATATACGGGTTTTCGAGACCCGCGCCTTCAGCCGCTCGGCCACCTCTCCATAAAATCAATTAAAAATTTAATTGATTTTATTTTAATACATATTCGGCGTATTGTCAATAACCGTTTTCCATCTCTTATGGAACCAAAACCAGTGGTCCGGATATTTTTTGATAAAACCCTCTAAAATCTGAGTATATTTTGAGGTTAAAAGTTCAATGTCTTTTTCGTAATCGCCAGTTTTTTTGAAATCAACTTTTAGAAATTTTATTTTATGGCTGTTAAACTGTTTCTGCCTTATACAAAATCCCATAATTACCGGCACAGCGGCTCTTAAAGAAAAAACTGCAGGACCTTTCGGAGTTGAAGTGGACCGAGAAAAAAAATTGACGAAGACACCGTCCCTTTTTCCGGCATCCTGGTCGGAAAGCATTGCTACAAATCTGCCGGTTTTAACCGCTTTCATAACTCCTTTTAACGCCATCTTTAATTGAATGATTCCGATTTTTTTTATTTTTCTGTAAAAATTGAGCAGATTGTCCACCGGAATATTGTGCTGTTTTCCAACCAGAAAATCAAGCGGATAGCCCGATTGCCTGGTAGCGGCGCCCATAAGTTCCCACGAGCCGAAATGCCCCGCCACAAGCACCGCACCCTGTTTTTGAGCAATAAGTTCGTCAAGATATTCAAGTCCTTCAAATTCAATTTTATTATTTATGAGTTTTTTTATTTTCAGTTTGGGAAAGGATAAAAGTTCCATCATTGACATCCCAAAATTTTGATATGTCCGACGGGCAATATCAAATAGTTCGTCGGGCTTTTTATTCGGGAAAGCAACTGAGAGATTTTTCATAACAACATCTCTTCTGATTTTTAAGACAAAAAAAGCAAAATCACCGAGACGACGACCAAACCACAATGCCAGCTTCAATGGAATAATCAGGACAAATATATTAAAAACCAGAAGTAAAACAAATTCAATCAGGTGGCTGATTTTTTTCATTGTTCGCTTCGCTCACAACACGGAACTGACTCGGAACTATACACTGAACCGACGCAGAACTGACAACGATGTTGTCATTGCGAGGGACGAAGTCCCGTGGCAATCCCATGAGATTGCGGAGCCTGTTCCGAGCCGAACTTCGAGATTGCTTCACTCCGTTCGCAATGACGGCGAAGAATCTCACTCCTCGCAATGATATTCCGTGCCTGTTCTGTGGTTTCTTTATTCTCTCATTTTTTTCAGCATATAGATAGCCGACGAATTTTTCGGGTCAAGTTCAAGTACTTTTTCAAATTCCTCCGAACTCTCCTTTAATTTTCCCTCGTAATAATAAGCAATGCCGAGATTCAAACGGGCATCAATTAAAGAGGGATTTATATTTATGGCTTTGATATAATTTTCTTTTGCACTTTTTCTGTCACCGAGCGTAAAATAGATATTCCCTATATTATTAAATGCCCCGCCGTTTTCAACTTTCGGATCAAGAAGTGCCGCTTTTGTAAAATTTTCTATGGCGAGATTGGCGGATGTCTTGTTAACTTTGATTTCGCTAGCGAAAAGATAACCCAACTTAAAATACAAGCGGGCATCAGAAGGATTTGCGGCGAGCATTTTTAAGATTTCTTTTTTTTGGTCGGCGGAATTAATAATTCTTTTATCCAAGAAATCTTTACTCTCAAAAACAATCTTCCAACTTCTGTATTGTTTTATAACCATTTTATATTCTAAAAAAATAACTGCCGAAAGAAGAGCGAGCATAGTAAATATTTTTTCGGGATTTTGCAATTTTATCTCTTTCGTTTTTACCGTTGAATGAGACGAAATCATTCCGAATACGGAAAAAAGATAAAATGAGGAAATCGTGAAACGCATATCAACCGAAAAAAAATTCTGAACCAAAAGTCCGATTGCCGACGAAAATAATGCGGTATACATTAGAAATTCTTCTCTATCGTGAAGCCGTTTGTAAAATTGATGTGCGTGATGAAATACTGAAAAAAGTATCCACATAAAAATCCCGAAACCGACGACTCCCGTCTCGGCAAGAATCTGGACAAACTCCGAGTGGGCATCATTGACGATATTTTGTGCCTGGGGCCAGATTTTTTTAAGTTCCTCCGATGCATAATCGGGGAAACTTATATGAAAACTGCCCAGTCCCACACCCAAAACCGGTTTATCAAAAAGCATTCTTAATGAGTCGCGCCAGATAACAAGATGTCCCTGCTGACGCATCCAGATATTTTTCGTTTTCAAAGTGAACAAAAATCCAAAAATTACCAGTATAAAAATCAGAATTATTTTTTTTGCTTTAGAATCCAATGATAAAAAAATAAAAACTATACATGAGACGATAAAAGCAATCCAAGAGGCACGGGTTTTGGTAAAATACAGTGCAACCAAAAAAGAAATTAAAATGAAAAACCATAGAACCTTATATGATGGCTCCCTTTCCTGAATCAACCTATAAACCGAAAGCGGAATTGTAACAACAAGAAATGCGGCAAAAAATATAGGATTTCCGAAAGTGGAAAAAATTCTGTCAACCTGCGGGGTTCTTACAATCCAAAACCCTCCGTAATGGGTCATAATTCCGTATATTGCTGCAAGGAAACCGCCGATAACCCAAAAAATTATCACAGTATTTCTGTTTTGTTTATTGTCATATAAATTGGAAAAAAGAAAAAAACTCGCAGCCGAAACAATTACTCTGTAAAGCTCCAATTCCGCCACATGTTTATTTTTAGATACCAGATACATAAAAACAACAAAAACAAACCAGACAAATACCGGTTTATTTAACTGAGAAATCTTAATGTTGATTTTGTCGTAAAATAATTTGTTAGTCGTCCATAAAATAATAATTGAAAAAAGTCCGGTTTCTAAAAGCCATAGTTTCCATCTTGTAATTTTTTCATCCGGCACAATCGGAATTAAAAAAAATAATATGCCCGCAAGAACTACAATAATTGACGAAAATTTATTTTGTGATGATATGGAATGCATTTTTTCCATAAGATAAGCCACAGAATGTCACAGAACTTCACAGAAGTTTTTTCTGTGTTCTTTTTCTGTGTGATTCTGTGACGCCTTTCAAATTCCGATGCTCTAAAAAATTAACTCTTCCTTCTGTCTTTGAAATAAGATGATTTCGGAATTTCCTTTGCAACCGCTTTTACTTCGGCGGCAAGTTCGGCAAGTTGGGCATAATGCGTAAAATTGCGTATTTCATTTGAGACAATGCCTATTGAAACCGACATTAACGGAAACGCCTGAACTTTTCCAAGACGATCTTTTGAAATAATATATCCGCGGGACCTGTCTTCATCCGAATAATATAGCGATATCTTTTTGTCAAAAAGTTCAATAACATGCAGGCAGATATTTTCGGCGCATTCCGGAGTCGTCACAACTATAAAATCATCGCCGCCGAGATGACCAATCATATCCAAAACTGTTCCATGATTTTTTACTGCATCAATTATGAAATTAGCCGTTTCCTTTATTATAATATCGCCTTTTTCAAAACCATAATTATCGTTGAATGATTTGAAATTATCAAGGTCAATCCAAAGCACCGCAAAGCGTTCTCCGGAGGAAATCCTTTTAGTGATTTCTTTTTCAATTGAAACATTTCCGGGAAGTCCCGTCAGAGGATTTACGGCACGGGTTTCGTGATATCTGTTAAGAATTCCGTCAACACGGGCTGCAAGTTCGTACGGGTCAAAGGGCTTCGTTAGATAGTCGTCGGCTCCTAATTTAAGACCTGTAATTTTGTCTTTTATCTGTGATTGCGATGTAAGCATGATAACCGGAATCAGGCGAGTTGCCGGGGTTTCCTTAAGTAATTCTACGACCTCATAACCATTCATTTTCGGCATCATAACATCAAGAATAATCAAATCGGGTATTTCCTTTAATGCCGATTCATATGCATCCAGACCGTTATTAAACGAACTGACGGTATGCCCTTCTTTTTCAAGAGTGATTTTTATCAGTTCGGATATTTCTAAATCATCGTCAGCAGAAACAATTTTTGCCATTATTAATACCGGAGATTAGGAAAATGGAAATTAGGAAATTAGGAGAAACCCTAATCTCTTAATCTCTTAATCTCTTAATCTCTTAATCTCTGTCGCTCTATCCTCCGATTGTTACAATTGTTATACCGGCCAAAGCAGATATTGTTATAATTGAAACTATAATTCCGAGCGGCGTGGAAAAAAAACTTTTTTTCTTTTGTATTATTCCGCCTTCTGCTTTTGTCGTCTGATAAACTTTTATTGAAACGGTTGATATATTGCCGGAAGAATCTTTTGAATTAATATTTATAACATTTTCGCCGGAAGTTAAGGAAAGATCGGAAATGAATTTTCCGTCGGTATCAATAGCAACATAAGCACCGTTTATATCAACAAGTGATTTCACTTCGGCAGTGCCTTTTATTTTTATAACTTTATCGGCGAACTTTGTG
>JACRDL010000005.1 GCA_016218625.1 Elusimicrobiota bacterium | reverse complement strand
CTTAATTTTGTGCCGTCGGGAACATTCACAGTGCTCGCATCCAGAGCGGGCTATAAAACGAAATCAGTAATCGTAGAAAATATTCGTTTGCAGGAATTTAGAAACAATGTCAATTTTTCACTCCAGCGGATTGAATAAAAAAGGTTTTACGTTGGTTGAGGCGCTTTTATCGGTTGCGTTCCTTTCAATTATGGGAATGGGCGTAATATATTTTTTCAAAAACAGCCTTGTATCTATGCATAAAACACAATCAAATATAATTTTGCGGGACGAATCTGCATCAGCATTTGAAAATATACTTAATGATTTGCGTCAATCGGAGGATTCTTCTATCGTTATTGGCAGATTCAGCGAAAACAATCTTCCGAATTCATTAATTTCATTTGTTATGATGCCCTCGTCGGAGAAAATTTTTTACTATCAGGACGACGATTCCTTATTTATAAACCGCAAAAGCATAACAAAAAAACTTTTAGATAATTTAGTGTCGCTTCAATTTTCATCTTCAAGTTATCCCGCAAGCGGGACATATTCCGTGTCAATGAAATTGGGTAATTCCAAAGAGAATTTCAATTTTGAATCCTCCGTATTTGTGAGAAATTAACTATAACCAAATATGCAATGTTATAGCCGCGGATATTCAACGGTATTTTTAATTTTGATGATGGCTGTGCTTATGATTTTCAGTTCATCAACCATATTTCTCATCTCAACCAGGACAAAAAAAGATGTGAGGATGAGGGTTATTTATTCCGCCCGTGCAGTTGCGGAAGCGGCAATTGACAGAACAATCTGGAAGATGAAAGGAAACATTGCAAATTGTCCGTCGGGAGCAATAGCATATAACGATTTTTCAGACGGCTCGGCAAATGTTATGGTTGAAAATTTAGGATCTAAAATCCGTATAAATGCCTGCGGCATCTCCCGTGGCGAGAAAAGGAAAATAGAAGTGATTGTGGTAAATCTTATGCCGAATGAACTGCAAAATGCGATTACATCTTTTTCATCGGTTAAACTTTTACCCGGCAAGATTAAGTGGGGGCATCTGTATTCATCCGGCGATGTTTTTTTTGATGGCGATATGGCAGAAGCCATAACGAACGACATTCAGGTTTATTCTTCCGGCCGCGGGTATTTTTCAGACAATAAAAAATTAAATCCTGACGATTACAGGCGTTTTACAAATTTACATTTCGGCGGCGATTTTGAGGACAGTTTTGATATCTTATCCGATTTCCCCGGCAGACATTCCTTGTTTTATGATGCTCTTAACTGGAATGTGTTAAAAGAAAAAGCAAGAAAGTCCGGCTCATATTTCAGAGGAACGATTCCGCGAGATTTATTTTTGGCGTTGAATCAGGAAGAAAAAATAATTTTTGTTGATACCATAGACGGTAAAGAGTTTTCACAAAATAATTTTTCCAACCGGGCATCCGTTGTTATTGATGAACCGGTTTTTCAAAGAGGTTGTTTAATTGTTCTCGGTGATTTAAAATTTAAGGGTAGCGGTTCCGGAAAGGTTTATGCCGAAAATTATCAGACCGGCGAGCATAGATTTCTTGAAGGTGTCTTTTTCTCGGGTTTTATACATTGTGCGGGCAGATTTTCATCCGACGGTAATGGAAAATTTTTCGGTTCAATTTTTGCGTCCTCGTTTGAAAACGGTCAGCTGCCGGAAGTGTGGTATGATACCGGTTTAAAATATCAACCGATTCCATGTTTTTCAGAAGTTGCGGCTATTGATTCATGGAGAGAGATAAACACGGAACAGACACAGAAGTAAGGAACACGGAACGGACGCGGAACAAAAACACCCTGATAGACATTGGGGTAAACTCCACAGACACGGAAATTGTAGGGGCGGATTTATCCGCCCAGTTCCGTGTCAGTTCAGTGTAAAAGTTCAGAGTCAGTTCCGTGTTAAGAGCGAAGCGAATGAAAAAAAGTTTTTTTATAACATTTGAGGGTTCGGACGGCTGCGGAAAAACCACGCAGTCGGTTCTGTTGATAAAAAAACTTAAAAATATGGGTTATGATGTTGTCCATACAAGAGAGCCCGGCGGAACAGTTGTCGCGGAGGTCTTAAGAAAAATTCTGCTAAATCCGAAAAGCAAAATTTTACCGCTTACGGAATTATTGCTTTATGAGTCCTGCCGCGCCCAGCATACCGAGGAAATTATACTTCCGGCACTTAAATCCGGAAAAATTGTTATCTGCGAAAGATATGCGGATGCTACGGTCGCCTATCAGGGTTTCGGAAGAGGGCTTGACATAAAAATAATAATGAATCTCAATAAAATTGCAACTAATAATCTGGTGCCTGACCTAACCGTTTATTTTGACTCGGATATCAGAAAAGGTCTTGCCCGTGCTAAATTGCGGGGAAAAGACCGTCTGGAAAATGAAAATTTGTTGTTCCATAAAAGAGTGAGAGACGGCTATATCTGGCTTGTCAAAAAATTCCCAAAAAGATTTATCAAAATAAATGCGAATGCCTCCATAAAAAAAATATCAAAATGTATTTTTGACATTGTCATTAAAAAAATAAAAAGAAATTGAAAATAAAAAGATGTAACCACAGATGGACGCAGATGAACGCAGAAAAAAGACGATAAGAAGTATCTGTGTATATCTGTGTGAATCTGTGGTAAGGTTTTTCAGTGGTTTGCAAATGAAAATAATAGGTCATCAAAAACAGATAGATATGCTTAACTCTGCGATAGAGAAAAATCGCGTTCATTCGGCATATTTGTTTGTAGGCCAGGCCGGCATCGGTAAGAAACAGGTTGCTCTTGAATTCGCACAGATGCTTAATTGCCAAAATCCGCAAGATTTGAAAAAGCCCTGCGGCGAATGTTTGCCGTGCAGAAAAATAGAAAAGTTCACTCACCCGGATGTTATAACGATAACGGTACAGGAAGAAAAAACTTCCATTGCGATTGAACAGATAAGAGAAATGATTAAGGGGTTGCAGTTCAGTGCCGTTATGGGGGGGTATAATATAAGAATAATTGATGATGCGCATCTGATGCGGTCGGAAGCTGCGAATTCACTTCTTAAAATTCTTGAGGAACCGCCGGAGAATGTCGTGATAGTTTTGATTACGCCGGTTCCGAAGTCGCTGCCCTCAACCATAATTTCAAGATGCGCTGTCATATATTTCGGGATTTTGTCCGACGAAGAAATTAAAAACGAGATTAGAAAATATAATTTACCGTCCGATGAGGTGGAATTTATAAATTCTATAGCGGCGGGTTCTCTCGGATGTGCGATTGAATTGGCGAAAAACAGGGAAAACATTTCGGATTACAAAAATATAATTTCTGATTTTCAGAATGGAAAGTTCTCAAACAAAAAATTTAAGGAAAGAAAAGAAGCGGTTGATTTGTTAAATATGCTCGTCGCAAGGGTAAGAGTTGAAAAACCCGAAAAATTAGAAGATGTTCTGAAAATGAAAAATTATATAACAAGAAATACCAATATATGGCTGACTTTTGAAGTGCTGAAAAATAATCTAAAACAGGGGTGAATAATATGCCACTTGCCGTCGGAGTTCAGATAAGAAAAACGAAAGATTTAATTTATTGTGATGCGGGCTCAATTGATGTGGCGATGAACAGCCATCTTTTAGTTGAGACGGAAAATGGATTAGAAAGCGGAATTGTAGTTATACCGGAGCAGATGATAGATACGAAAGACCCGCTGAAAAGGGTCGTCAGGTTTTTTACCGAAGAAGATGTTATGCAGGTTGAAGAAAATAAGCAGAAAGCAAAAAAAATACTTCCGGTGATTTTAGAAAAAATAGAAAAAGTCGGGCTGAAAATGAATCTTTCAATGACTGAATACACTTTTGAAAGAGTAAAACTTTTTATTTATTATACCGCCGAGGAACGCGTGGATTTCCGCGAACTGTTGAAAGAACTTGGCGGCGTGCTTAAAACCAGGATTCAAATGGTCCAAATAGGTGTGCGCGACGAAGTAAAGATTTTGGGCTCACTCGGACATTGCGGCGAGATTTGCTGTTGCCAAAGATTTTTGAAAGATTTTACATCCGTGACAACCGATATGGTAAAAGACCAGAATCTATCAGTAAATCCCGCAAAAATTTCCGGCGTCTGCGGACGGCTTATGTGCTGTATTGCCTACGAGCACAATTTTTACATAACTGAGGGGAAAAAATTTCCGCGCTCCGGCGATGAAGTTAAAACACCGGACGGCAAAGGGAAGGTAACCGGCGTAAACATTTTTAAGTCGGAAATAACCGTTTTATTTGAGGACGGGCGAACCAAAAAAATTCACCTGAAGGAACTAAAATAAATTTAAAGCGAAGATATGAAAAAATTCTATATTACTACACCGATATACTATGCAAACGATAAGCCGCATCTCGGACATTCATACACCACTATTGCGACGGATGTGATTGCCAGGTATTATCGTCTCAAAAATACGGATGTATTTTTTCTTACCGGCACCGACGAGCATGGTTCAAAAATAGAGGAAGCGGCAAAACAGAACAACGCTACTTGCCAAAAATGGGTTAACGGTAAGGTTGAAGATTTTAAGTCGTTATGGAAGCGGCTCAACATTTCTAACGATGATTTTATAAGAACAACGGAAGAAAGACATATTAAAAAAGTTCAGTCGGTTTTTGAACAATTGCTCAAAAATGGCGACATCTACAAGGGAAAATATAGCGGGTGGTATTGCGTCGCTTGTGAGTCGTATTTTACCGACACCCAGATTGCCGAAGGTAAATGCCCCGACTGTTCTAAAAACGTAGAGCGACTTGAAGAAGAATCATATTTTTTTAAACTGTCAAAGTATCAAGATGCCCTTCTTAAACATTATGAAAAAAATCCGGATTTTATGCAACCGTCGTGGCGCGCGTCGGAAATGGTCAATTTTGTAAAAGCAGGACTGAAAGATTTATCCGTCTCAAGGAAAAATGTGAAATGGGGAATTCCCGTTCCCGGCGACGAAACGCATACGGTTTATGTCTGGTTTGACGCTTTGCTCAATTATATCTCTGCCGCTGAAAATAAGGATATTTGGCCCTGCGACATACATTTCGTCGGGAAAGAGATTTTTAAGTTTCATACAGTGATATGGCCCGCCATGCTTTTGGCGCTTGATATTTCCTTACCGAAGACCGTTTTTGCACACGGCTGGTGGACGGTCAACGGAGAAAAAATGTCAAAGTCAAAAGGCAATTTTGTCGACCCGCACAAATTTATTGATAAATACGGATGCGATGCTTACAGATATTTTGTTTTGCGTCAAATTCCTTTCGGACAGGACGGTGATTTTTCCGAAAAAAGTTTTTTAGAGAGATATAACAGCGACCTTGCGAACAATCTGGGTAATCTTATCTCCCGCACATTTTCAATGGTTGAAAAATATTCTTTGCAAAATGTTGCACCGTCGGCAAGCGGTGAATTTCCTATCGGAAAATTGTTAAATAATTTTGATGGAAAATTTACGAAAAGCATGGAAAAGTTAGAATTAACTGCATCTCTTGAACTGATATGGGAAATTATTGATGAGGCGAACAGAACCATTGATTCCGAAAAGCCGTGGGTTCTTTTTAAGACGGATAAAGAAAGATTAAAAACGGTTTTTGAAAATCTACTGTCGGCGGTTGAAACAATATCAAAAGCGATTTCGCCTTTTATGCCGGAGACATCGGAAAAAATAAAAAAAATAATAGCGGATAAAAAGGTTTCATCGCCACTTTTCCCGAGAATCGCTCAGGAGTAAATTTCTTTGAGACACTCGTCAGAACTCGTTCTGCAATTTGCTCCTGGAAAGAATAAGTCGCAAATTGAGGCTCTTCAGAAATTTCTCCTTCGCTCCATTAGTAATTGGATTTGAAAATTTAATGATTGATACGCATTGCCATTTGCTTGACGGTTCGTTTGATAATGACAGAAAAAAAGTTATTGAGAGAGCAACATCCTACGGTGTTACGAAAATAATTGAAATAAGTTGTGAACCGGTTCTTTGGCAGCGGTCTTTGTTTCTATGCGAGAACTATAAAGATATATTTTGTGCAATAGGGATCCATCCGAACGATGCGGATAAGTTTGTTGATTTTTCAGGTTTTTTAGCAAACGAAAAAGTAATTGCCGTCGGCGAATGCGGGCTTGATTATTACAGAAACCGGGTTGACCCTGTTAGAAGTGGCACATCGTGCCCTGTTAGAGATACCGTGTCGCGGTGCGACATCTCTAACAGGGCGTGCTACGATACTTCTAACAGGGTTGATAAAAAAACACAAATTGCCGTTTTTGAAAAGCAGCTTGAAATTGTCGAAAATTTCAAAAAACCTGTAATAATTCACTGTCGTCAAGCGGAAGAAGATGTATGTAAAATTTTAGCGGCACATAAAAATATAAAAGGGGTTATCCACTGTTTTTCGTCGTCGGTTGAATTTGCCGAAAAGTTTTTACAATTAGGATTTTACATCGGGATTGACGGACCGGTAACATATCCCAACGCAAAAGTTTTAAGAGAAGTAATAAAAATTTTGCCGGTTGAAAAAATGCTGCTTGAAACGGATTCGCCTTATTTGCCGCCTCAAAATTTCAGAGGCAAACGCAACGAACCGTCGTACATAAACTTTATCGCCGAAAAAATCGCAGAAATAAAAGAAATGCCGGTTTCCGAAATTTTAAAAATCACCGACGATAACGCAAAAAAACTATTCGGAATATGAAATATAAATAACCGGAAATAAAACATGGGAACATTATTGTTGGGAAAAAGCGTATCTAATATAAAAAGAGCCACACCATTTTTAAAATGGGCAGGCGGTAAAGGGCAATTATTAAAACAGATTGAGCGATTGTTCCCGTCCCGATTTAATAACTATATTGAACCGTTTTCAGGCGGTGGTGCTGTCTTCTTTTATCTTTATAGCACAGACAGATTAAATGACAAAAAAACTATTTTGATTGATTCCAATGAAGAATTAATAAATTGTTATCTTGCAATTAAAAAAGATGTAAATAAATTAATTAAAATTCTTTGCAGTGAAAAGTTTGTCAATACGGAAGAAGTTTTTTATGAAATCAGGGCTGAAGAACCAAAAGACATGTTTGAAAGCGCAGCGAGGACTTTATACCTGAATAAAACTTGTTATAACGGATTATACAGAGTCAACAGTAGTGGAAAATTTAATGTGCCTTTTGGCAGATATAGAAATCCTTTAATTTGCGATGTAGATAATTTAGAAACAGTACACACTGCTTTAAAAAATATAAAAATCGTTTTAGGTGATTTTGAAAAATGCTTAGAATATGCCCAGCCACATGATTTTATTTATTTTGACCCGCCATACCAGCCAATTAGTAAAACGTCAAGTTTTACTGGGTATACAAAGAATTTGTTTAATGAAAAAGAACAGGAACGGCTTGCGGAATTGGTGCAAAAGTTAGATAAAAGAAAATGTAAAATTATGTTGAGCAATTCAGACAATCCGTTTATTGAAGGATTATATAAAGATTATAGAATTGAATGTGTAAAAGCAAGACGTTCAATAAATTGCAATGGTTTTAATCGCGGCGAAATAAATGAATTGGTAGTTATGAATTATTAGGAGATTTTAATGAATAGTGCCCCTTGGAAAGCCATATTTAATAAGTACGAAATTGGAAAGCATAATTTTAATAAAGAACCCTTTATTATTACGGCACAGCAAATTAGAGATGCAACGAGACAACATTTTAAAAAAACAAATGAGATAGAAGCACGTATTTTGTGTAAACAAGATAGCAGAGAAAATAGACCAGACGTCTTTATCGAAAATAATTTATTTATCTTACCTGTAAAAAACAAAATATATATTATTGTAAAAGGGGAAGGTTATGTCGATATACCTTTGATAAAGAACACTGTGGCAATTCATAAATCAAAATTAGATTTCAGATTAGAAACATCAAAAATAGGTAATTCTGAAATGCAGCACTTAGATTTTGCTTATGCTTCAAGCATAATAAGGACTTTTATGAATGATGATAGTTTGGTTTTAACTATCAGAGGTAGGAAATATACCCCGCAGTTTTCGTTTAATGTCGGAAAACAACTTATAGAAGTTGACGGAGTCCAAACCGAAGTGGACGCGGGTTATGAAGGTAAAAATAAAGTGGTTTTAATTGAGGCAAAAAACTCTAAAACTGATAATGTAATAATAAGACAGTTGTTTTATCCTTTTCGCCAGTGGTCGCAGCATACAAAAAAAGACATTTTTACACTTTTTTTTGAAAAGCAATTAGACAACTATTTGCTTTGGCAATTTCAGTTTACCGATAAAAATGATTACAATAGTATTCAGTTAGCAAAAACATGCAAATTTCAAATATTAGAATGAAAGATAATCCAATAGATTTTAAACTTGAATGTAGTACGGTATGGTCTTTTCCTAAAAGAGGGAACTGGGTTACACATAGTTCATCATTTAGAGGAAACTGGGCGCCGCAGATGCCGAGAAATATTATTTTGCGATATTCAAAAGAAAGTGATACTGTGCTTGACCAAATGGTAGGTTCTGGCACAACTGCAATTGAATGCAAACTATTAAAAAGAAATTTTATTGGGATTGATATAAACCCAAAAATGATTGGTTTGACAAAGAAGGCGGTTGATTTTAAATCGCAACATGATATAAAAACAATACTTAATGTCGGCGATGCAAAAAATTTAAATTCAATTAAAGATGAATCGGTTGACTTGATAGCAACACACCCGCCTTATGCAGACATTATCAAGTATAGCAACGGTAAAATAGAAGGCGACTTATCCAATATTCACGATATAGACGAATTTTGCAATGAGATGGAAAAAGTAGCGAAGGAATGCTTTCGAGTCGTAAAACCTAAAAAATATTGTGCAATACTTATTGGCGATACCAGAAGAAAAAAATATTATGTGTCGTTGGCGTATAGGGTTATGCAGGAATTTCTAAATGTTGGTTTTAAATTGAGAGAAGATATAATTAAGCATCAGTGGAACTGCAAGACCACGCCTTTTTGGGCAAAAAAATCTCAAGAATATAATTTTTTACTGATAATGCACGAACATTTATTTGTTTTTGAAAAATGAAAAGTTGGAGGTAGATTATATGAAACCGAAGTGTCCCAAGTGTAATTCGGAAGAATTTGTAACAAAACCCAACCGCTACGACATTTTAAAACTTGGTGACAAAAAATTTGATGTTGTAAAATCAGAATTTACAGAGGACAAATATAAAATGTATTGCCGTGACTGCGGCTCTGAAATTGATGAAAAATCCTCTATGAAAAAGAATAAAATCACTTTGAAAACTTGAAAAAGATTTTAAGAAAAATATGGTTGCCAGAAAGTTAACTACTTTCGTAGTTGCGTAGGTATGAAAGTAGCGACCGCAGGGAGTCCCTTTAGGGATTGAATAGGTTGGGTTTTAGCGACGGGTAAGCGAAAAATAGAAAAAGCAATTTTGGAGGGGAAATGTTTAACGACATTATTAAATTCGGAAGGGAAATGATGATGCAGGGCTTGAACAATTCGCACAGCGGAAATGTTTCCTGCCGTCGGGCAAACACCATATACATTACCCGGCACGGCGCGCGGTTAGGCGATTTATCATTTCAGGATTTTGTAGCGGTCAATCTCAAAAACGACAAGAGAGACAAAGATGCATCAATTGAGATTAAGGTTCACAGGGCGATTTATCTTGCTAATCCGGAGATAATGGCGATTGTTCATGCCCATCCGCCGAATGCAATTGCACTTTCATTAAACTGCGAAAAAATTATTCCGGTTGATATGGAGGGCAGTTATTATTTGCCGGAAATTCCTGTTTTAACCGAATGTAAAGAGGTGATTTCGTCGGAATGCGTCGCCGAAAATCTTCCTCAACTATTAGCAAAATACAAGGTTGTTGTGGTAAAAGGTCACGGTTCTTTCGCCGCAGGAAAAAATTTTGAAGAGGCGTACCTTTACACTTCTGTGTTAGAAAGTGCATCAAAAATAATAATCTTAAACAAGACGGCAAAACTTGGAGGACTAAAATGACAAAAAAAATTCTTTTGTGGGCGGGATTTATTTTAGGAATTGCAATTGTGGCGTTTCCTTCTTTGATGCTGGTTGAAAGAGTCCGTGAAATGAGAGCATCAAAACCGAAGATAATAAAAGAAACGCCGGCGAAACTGAAACCGGTTAAGAAAGAGCAACCAACGCGACCGAAGGAAGTCCCCGTGGGAGAAGTCCCTATGTGGCAAAAAGCAGCCGTTGAGGAAAAAAAGGGATATCCGAGGATAACGGAAAGCGGAGTGGTTTTTCAGTATAAAGCGGATACTGCGCAAAAAGTTTTTGTAGCGGGAACATTCAATAACTGGGACGGAAGAAAAGGGGTTATGACTAAAAATGCCGACGGTGTTTGGGAAGCGATATTAAAAATCAAACCCGGCAGATACACTTATAAATTCAAAGCGGCCGGCGTGTGGTCATTAGATCCTCAAAATCCGATTTCTGCCGACGACGGCAAAGGCGGTAGGGTTTCAGTTTTAATTGTAGAGTAAAGACGATTCAGACGGATAGAGGACTGATTCAAACAGATTATATCCGTTTACATCCGCGTTTTTATCCGTTTGAATCGGTGTATGAAAAAAATGAAAAAATTTACGATTTTGCATATTATATTTAAACATCGGAATTTTAAAAGCGCCACAGAACTACACAGAAACAACACAGAAATAGTTTCAGTGAAATTCTGTGGCATTCTGTGGCTTATCTTGTTGCTGTTACCAACTTTTTCTTACGGCTCCGTTTTATATCTAACGGACGAAGAAGAGTTGAAAAACATTTTTACGCTCGGCGTATCTACATCGTCGCAGGATATTCTGGTAATTCCGCCGATGTTGCTTAAAAATTTGTCTGATGAAAACAAAGCCACGGTGAAAAAACTTCATACAGAAAAAAAATACATATTTGCCGGAACCACCTATACTGATGTTATACTGTCCGTGCTTTTTAATGCTAAACTTGACGAGGATGTTAGGGAACAGATAGAAAAGGGCAGGAAAGTTTATTATGAAGTTTTTGAAGAGGAAGCGTCGGTTTTTTATCCGCATTTAGACATTATTTCCGAGGATATTATTAAAATTTTAATACAGTCGGGTTATTCTGTTTTTGTAACATCTTTTGGCGTCCAGAAGGATTTACGGAATGAAACCGATATCATACCTGCGGATTTATCACGATGGATCGGTTCACCGGTTCAAAATCTTGCATGGGATTATATTAAACAAGCAAAATTGAAACTAACCGAATATGCAAATTCCAAATCTTACAATGTTGAAAAATTTGATGCCGCAAAAGAAGAACTTTACCTTCTTACAAAACCTGTCTGGTTTGAAAATTATATTTCTTCCGACGAAAACAAAAAAAAGGAAAGTGATTTATGGTTTCGTGCCGGGCTTTCAAATGTCTACAGGGCAATAGGTCAGGAATTGCCGACGGCGTTATCAGTTCCGCTTTATATTTCGCAAAGTCGCAATCCGCTTTTGGATACGACCACCGGAGAATACATTCTTTATTTTACCGATGATGTGAATGATGTTTTTATGAGTTCCTGCAATTTATTGGCATTCGGCGTAAAAAAATCAACCGGTGTTATTGTTTTTGATATTTTTGTTTCATCCGCATCTGATGAAGTTATTGACATTTACATTGACCTGAACAAAAAAAACAATGCAGGCATCACTTCCTTTATCGGCGGGCACAACGGTTTTACGGACTCACTTTCCGCATGGGAATATGCCGTTTCCATCTCCACAAATTCGGCAAAATTTTTCAGATATAACAGAACAGGACCTCCCGTCAGGGCAGGAAATTTCGCGGTCAATAATTTTATAGATAATAATTTAATTGAAGTGAAAATTCCGGGAAGTTATATTTTGGGCAATCCGAAAAAGTGGGGATATATTGTCGCCGGTTTTTTACCGTCGGGTGATATTTTTGATATTATAGGTTACGATGTCCCGATGAGTGAAACCGTTATTCAAGTTCCCGCATTGAGGTCAAAATAAAAAACACGGAACAGACACGAAACAAAGGAACACGGAACAGAAGCGGAACAGTTCTGTGTCAGTTCCGTGTATAAGTTCCGTGTCAGTTCAGTGGTTTTTTGGAGGTTTTTATGGAGAATCCAAACTCTTTAAGAAAAAATCTATTATTGACCAGTCTGGCCGTTATGCTTTCAGGGCTTTTTATTTTAGCATTTATCGTCGGCAAATCGCAAAAAAAATCAGACCAGGATTATGGAGTAAAAACATCGGTCTCGCAGGAGGTTCTGAATTTACAGGAAGCGTTTGTTAATGTGGCGGAAGAGGTAAAGCCGTCGGTCGTTTCAATATACACGGAGCAGGTCCTCAAAGAGGTTGTTCCTTTTAATTTTTTCTTTGCCGACCCGTTTGAAGATTTTTTTGACGATTTTTTCGGTCAGCCCGCCCCTCGCAGAAAAGCCCCTCAAAAAAAGTATTACAATCAGAGAAGAGTTGAAGGTGCCGGCAGCGGAGTTGTTATTGACAGAGACGGCTATATTCTTACTAATTATCATGTTGTAAAAGATGCCGAGAAAATTACAGTAAAACTTTCCGATGACAGAGAATATTCCGGAAAGGTTATAGGTAAAGACGCGAAAACGGATCTGGCAGTAGTAAAGATAAAACCGTCAGGCAAACTTACCGTTGTAAAACTCGGCGACTCTGATAAAATTCGTGTCGGTGACTGGGCGATTGCCGTCGGTTCGCCATTCGGGCTTGAGCAGACCGTTACCGTCGGAATTATTTCGGCAAAAAGACAGAATATGGAAGCGCAGGGGAATGTCTACAGGGATGTAATTCAAACGGATGCCTCTATAAACAGGGGTAACTCCGGTGGGCCGCTTGTCAACATACATGGCGAGATTATAGGGATAAACACTATGATATACAGCCAGTCGGGCGGCTCCGTCGGCGTCGGTTTTGCTATACCTATAAATCGCGCGAAAGAAATTCTTGAAACCTTAAAGACAAAAGGAAAAGTTGAAAGAGGTTTTCTCGGCGTTAAAATTGAAAAGGTTGATGATGTTTTTGCGAAACAATCCGGACTTAAAGAAAAAACCGGTGTAGTAGTAACTGATGTAGTAAGTGGCCTTTCAGCCGATAAAGCTGGAATAAAAAGAGGTGATATAATTCTGGAATTCGGCGGTCAAAAAATAGAGTCCGCAGAAAAACTTCAGGATATCGTCGCTGCCTCCTATCCGAATAAAAAAATTGATATTGTTGTTTGGCGGGATAATTCAAAAAAAATTATTTCTGTTGTGCTTGGCGAGTGGACGGAAGAACAGGTTGCTTCCGTTGAGGAGTTGTCCCCGGGAAAAAGCGAAAAAGCCAGCTCGTGGCTCGGTATGAAAGTAAAACAGTTCACGAAAGATATGGCTGAAGAATTAAATGTAACGCCCGATGAACAGGGTGTTGTTATTGTTGACATAGAAAGCGGTTCAAAAGCAGCG
>JACRDL010000088.1 GCA_016218625.1 Elusimicrobiota bacterium | reverse complement strand
CCTTTTGCCATCGGGCACAAAGCGTCCTTTTAGTACGGGTATTGCCTGAGCAGTTTTGTCTTTGATATTATACTTATTTTCACTCGGTATTTCAATGTTCTTATCCATTTTTTTATGTTAATTTCACGCTTTTTTTAGGTAAAAAATAATTTATAAAACTTTTTTTATTATCAAGCGAGCGAGAGGAAAGTAAATTTATTTATTTTCCCGAGCGAGCGCTGATAACACAGGGTTTAATACCCTTTATTATCCCGCCGCCTAAAACAATGTCTTTTTTGTAAAAGACCGCCGACTGACCCGGTGTAATTGACATCTGCGGTTTTTCAAATATAACTTTTGCGGTATTGTTTTTCATCAAATATATTTTTGATTTTGACTCTTTGTGTTTGTATCTTATTCTTACATCTGCGGTTATCGGCGATTTTTCAGGCGGCGAAACTGTCCACGAAATATCTTCTGCTAAAAACTCATAACTCAAAAGTTCCTCTTTTTTGCCCACAACAATTTCATTTTTTCTGGAATTAATTTTTATGACATAACTCGGACACCCGACTGAAATTCCAAGCCCATGCCTCTGTCCGATTGTATAATAAGAAATCCCCTCATGTGTCCCTAAAATTCGCCCTGATGTATCAATAATTTTTCCCGGTTTTATCTGTGTAATCTGTGTTTTTAATCCGTGTAATCTGCGTTCCAAAAATTTGCGGTAATCTGCGTCTTCCACAAAACATATTTCCTGGCTTTCTTTCTTATCGGCAACTTTTAATTTTAACTTTTTTGCCAACTCTCTAATTTCTGTTTTTTTGTAATCACCAAGCGGAAATAAAATATGCGGAAGATTTTTCTGATTAAGCCCGTAAAGAAAATACGACTGGTCTTTCATTTTATCAATTCCTTTTTTTAACCAATAACTCGTCCCTCGTCCCTCGTCCCTTGTTTCTATTCTCGCATAATGTCCTGTTGCTATGAAATTACATCCAAGTCCTTTGGCAAATTTCAGCATTTCGTCAAATTTAATTTTTAGATTACAAATTATACAAGGATTGGGGGTTCTGCCTTTTAGATATTCGGAAACGAAATTTTCAATTACATATTTTTCAAAAACATTTTTTTTATCAACAACGAAATGTTTTATACCTAATTGCTGCGCTGTCCGTCGCGCTTCATTTATATCGTCCGGCGAACAGCACTGTTTTTCGGATGATTTTTTTTTGCATAAAAAAAGCCGCATTGTGCATCCGATAACTTCATAACCGGCTTTTTTAAGAATATAGGAGGCAAGTGATGAATCAATGCCGCCCGACATTAAGACAAGAACTTTTTTTTTCATATTTGTTATTTTTTCATTGTAAGCGAGCAAAGAAATTTGCTTGCGAGCGACTATTCGGGATTTTTTTTGTGGTAATCGTCAATAGCGGCACGGAGAGCTTCTTCGGCGAGAACGGAACAGTGCATTTTTACGGGCGGCAAACCGCCTAATGCCTCGGCAACCGCACGGTTGGATATTTTTAATGCCTCGTCAACAGATTTTCCTTTTACCATTTCGGTTACCATTGAAGATGTTGCAATTGCTGCGCCGCAACCGAATGTTTTGAATTTTGCGTCAACAATAATTCCGTCCTTTACTTTAATATAAAGCCGCATTATATCACCGCAGATAGGATTTCCAACATTTCCGACGCCATCTGCATCCGCTATTTCCCCAACATTTCTCGGATTATTAAAGTGTTCCATTACTTTTGACGAGTATTGCATTTCCAATCTCCAATCTCTAATTCTCTAATTCTCTAATCTCTAATCTCTGACCTTTTTTTGTCTTCCCACAGAGGAGACATTGACCTCAATCGCTCTACGATTTTCGGCAGAATTTCTAAAAGTTTGTCTATATCCTTTTCTGTTGTATAATGACCGAGTGAAAATCTTACAGAACCTTGCGTCTTTTCCGGCGGCACACCCATTGCGGATAAAACATGAGAGGGTTCTAAAGTTCCCGAAGTGCATGCGCTTCCTGTTGAGGCGGCAAAACCATCCAAATCAAGCGACATTAAAATACCTTCGCCTTCTATAAAATTGAAGGAAATGTTTGATGTGTTGGAAAGCCGTTTCATAATATGACCGTTTATTTGAACATATTCAATCTTTTCTAAAATTCCTTTTTCTAATTTTTGGCGAAGTTTCAATATGCGATCGTTTTCATCTTTCATATTTTTTAACGCAATTTCACACGCCTTGGCAAGCCCGACGATATACGGAACATTTTCGGTCCCTGCCCGTCTGTTTTTTTCATGACTTCCGCCGTGAAGAAGCGGATGAAGTTTCGTGCCTTTTTTTATGTAGAGAACGCCGATACCTTTCGGAGCATAAAGTTTATGCCCGGAAATCGAGAGCAAATCAACACCTAATTTTTTTACATCAATGGGAATTTTACCTACCACCTGCACGGCATCAGTATGAAAAATTATATTTTTTTCTTTTGCGATTTTTGCAATTTCCTCAAGCGGTTGGAGCGTTCCCACTTCGTTATTGGCGTACATTATTGAAATTAAGACTGTTTTTTCTGTTATTGATTTTTTCACATCGTCTGGATTTACAATTCCGCATTTATCTACGGGCAGATATGTCACATCAACCCCGAATTTTTTAGAAAGATATTCACAGGGTTTAAGCACAGCATGATGCTCAATAGCGGATGTAATTATGTGACAGTTTTTATCTTTATTGTCAAACGCAATTCCTTTAATAGCAAAATTGTTTGATTCAGTTCCGCAGGAAGTAAAAACGATTTCGGAAGGATTTTCAGCACCTAAAAGATTTGCAATTTTTTCTCGTGCATCCTCAACCGCTTTTCTTGTTTCTTGACCGAAAGAATGAACGCTTGAAGGATTGCCGTAAAAATCCTTAAAATACGGCATCATCGCATCAAGTACTTCCGGATGGACGGGTGTGGTAGCGTTATAGTCAAGATATATTTTTTTCACAGTTTTAATTTTACTAAACCGTTGAATAAAAGTCAAGTATTTTGTATAATAAAGTTGTTGAAAAAGTTTATCAGAAGGGGTCAATTGGGGACGGTCCTCAATGGTCAATTGGGGTCAATTGGAGTTTTATGGAAAAAATATCTGATGTGAAACTTGTGGAAAAACTTGTTGAGGCAAGAGGAGCGGTTGTTGAACAATTAAGAAATGTTATCGTCGGTCAGCAGGAGGTTATTGACCAGCTTTTAATTTCGCTCTTTGCCAAAGGGCACTGTCTTATCGTCGGGGTTCCGGGGCTTGCCAAAACGCTTATCGTATCAACAATTTCACAAATTCTCAATCTTGAATTTTCAAGAATTCAGTTCACACCCGACCTGATGCCGTCGGATATTACTGGAACGGAAGTTATTCAGGAAAATATTTCAACAGGCGAGCGGAGTTTTAAGTTCATAAAAGGTCCCGTTTTCGCCAACATAATTCTTGCCGATGAAATTAACCGCACTCCTCCAAAAACACAATCGGCGCTTTTACAGGCGATGCAGGAATACAAAGTAACCGTCGCAGGACAGACATATCCGTTGCCGAATCCGTTTTTTGTTTTAGCAACTCAAAATCCGATTGAACAGGAAGGGACATATCCTCTGCCGGAAGCACAATTAGACAGGTTTTTCTTTCAGATAAATATTGATTATCCGACGCAGGAAAATGAAAAAGAAATTATAAGAAAAACGACCGGAATGCATTTGTCCGAAACAAAAAGCATGTTGACATCACATGAGATTTTGACATTGCAGGAAATTGTCCGAAAGGTGCCGGTCAGCGATTATGTGGTTGATTATGTCGTTAAACTTGTTTCCGAAACCCGTCCTAAAACATCCTCGCTTGATTTTGTGAAAAAATGGCTCAACTGGGGAGCAAGTCCGCGGGCATCTCAAAATTTTATTCTTGCGGGAAAATCAAAGGCAGTTTTAGAGGGAAGATACACCGTTTCTGTTGAGGACATAAAAGCTGTTGCATATTCCGTTTTAAGACACCGCCTCATTTTAAATTATACCGCCGAGGCAGAAGGAATAACGACAGAAGAAATAATCAAAAAACTTTTAGAAAATGTAAAGCCGGAATAAATGGACAAATGTCCATAAATAAAAATGAAATCCTATCTTGACCCTCTGACAATAGCAAAAATTTCAACAATGTCGCTGAAAGCAAAATATGTTGTTGAGGGTTTTATATCCGGACTTCACGCCAGCAAATTTAAGGGTCACTCGTTAGAATTCGCACAGCACAGAGAGTACTCTTTCGGCGACGAATTGAAACATATTGATTGGAAGGTTTTCGGGAAATCCGACAGATTTTTTGTTAAACAATATGAGGAAGAAACAAATCTCAAAGCTTATATATTGCTTGATGCAAGCGGCTCAATGGGATATAAATCCGACGGCATTTCTAAACTGGAATATGGCTCGTATATCGCCGCCGCACTTTCATATCTTATGATAAAACAAGGTGACGCCGTAGGTCTTGCAATATATGATACTGAAATAAAAAAAAATATACCGCCGAGGGCAAGTTTAAGTCATTTGTCGGTTATTTTTGACGAACTTTCCAAAACATCGGCGGGTGGCGAAACGGATATTTCAAAAATACTTTATGATTTTTCGAAAAAACTTAAAAAAAGAACTTTGATTATTCTAATCTCGGATTTATTTGACGAACAGGAAAAACTGATCAGAGCGGTAAAAAATTACAGATTTGCCAAGAATGAAGTTATTGTGTTTCACATTATGGATAAAATTGAAGAAAATCTTGACATTGACGGAAATGTTTTTTTTAAGTGTCTGGAAAACAAAAATTTTTTAATTACGGAACCAGAAATTATTAAAAAAGAGTATCAAAAAATTATTTCTGAATTTATAGATAAATACAAATCGGAATTTAGAAGAGCCGACATAGATTATTCCTATTTTAATACCTGTTCGCCGCTTGATTTATCTCTGACGAACTATCTCTCAAAAAGAGAAAAATTGCAGACATGACATTTCTTAATTCCATTTTCCTTTGGGGTTTAACCGCCGTTTCTATACCGATAATAATTCATCTGCTTTCTCAAAAAAAACCAAGAATTATTTATTTCAGTGATTTAAGATTTTTGGAACTTGCAGCCAGCCGTTCCGTAAAAAAATTCAAGATCCGGCAATATTTGCTTCTTCTTATAAGATGTCTTTTGATAATTATTCTTACATTTATTTTTGCTAGACCGGTAATACATTATGTCTCTTCATCTAAAAATACCGAAACGATTTTTCTTATTGACAATTCGTACTCTATGGAGTATTACAGAGACGGCAAAACACGGCTTGAAGATGCAAAAAGTATTGTAAAACAAATTCTTAACTTAATAAACCCGCAGGAAAAAATTGCAGTATTTTCATTTTCGGATGCTGTACTGTCGGTGGTGAAAAATCCTACTACGGATAAAATGCTACTAATATCCGAGATAGAAAAAATAAAACTGGACTATAAAAAAACCGATATTATTAACGCTGTAAACGAAATTATAAAATATTTTCAAAATAATAAAACGGAAAAAAGGATTATTATTGTCACAGATTTTGCGAAGAACGGATGGTTGCTAAAAAAAAATGCTATTACGGAAAATTACAAAATTATTTGTGTTGATGTCGGCGAGAATAATCCTAAAAATTTTGCAGTGTCTGATGTTGTTGCCGACGGCAACAACATAACGGCAGTTGTTTCAAATTATTCCGATGATAAAAAGAATATTTCTATGGAATTATATATTGACGGTAAAAAATATAAGTCCGCATTTTTTGAGATATATCCGCATAAAAGTTCCGAATGGTCGTTTGATGTAAAAAATATTAAAAACGGAATTCATAAGTGTTTTATTGAAATATCGCCGGATAAACTTTCACCCGATAATAAATACTTTTTTGCGTTTAATTACAGAGAAAAACCCAAAGCATTATTGATAGATGGTAATCCACAATTTTCAGATTTCAAGGGGGAAACATTTTTTTTGAAAACAGCGCTTGCAAGTTATTGCGATGTTAAAGTTATAAATTTTTCGCAGTTTGAAAGTAAAGATTCATCAAATTACTCCATATTGTTTTTCTGCAATGTTTCCGATTTTAATAAAGACGAAGTTTTATTGTTAAAAAACCTTATAACCGACGATAAATACCTTGTTTTTTTTCTCGGCGACAATATTTCAAAGGAAAATTATAACACAAAACTATCTTTTTTGTTGCCGTGTGATATATCATCAATTTTAAACTATGGTAAGTTGTCAAATCACAATCTTCCTGAAAGCCAAGCAATGTCAACGGATGAAAACATTAAAAAAAGATTTTTATTAATTCCTGAACAGAATGCCGAAACACTTCTAAAATTCATTGACGATACGCCGTTTTTGGTCAAAGGAAAAAACAATGTTTTTGTTTTTGCAATATCCTCAAACCTTTCATATTCTGACATACCCATAAGACCCGTTTTTCCCATTATAATAAAATATCTTTTTTCTTATTTTCTGGAAAATGATGCTTTGATAAAATCAGCAAACATCGGAGAAACATATCAAAAAACATCGGGAGAAATAATTCTCGAAATTGTTTCTCCCGACGGTAAAATAGTAAAAAATCAAAACGAGTTATTATTTGAAAAAGAAGGTGTCTATGAGATTAAAAATCATAAAACAGAATTCGTGAATGTAAATCCTGATGTCAAATCCGGCGAGTCTGATTTGACAAAAATAGATACTGCAGAAATTAAAAAATTATTTGACAAAAACTTTCTCGGAATGGTAATCGCGGATAATCATTTTGAAAAAAAGATAAAAAAAATAATGTATGGCAATGAAATAACAAAATACTTTATATTGCTTTTATTGATATTTGCCATTTTAGAAACAGTAATTGCTAATTTGAGAATAAAATGAAAAAATCGTCGATTTGGTTTTTACTTACTCACTTACTCACTTACTCACTTACTCACTGTCTTTATTGCCAGCAGGGCGGAAAATTCGTTTTTGCACAATTAAAATACTCGGGCAATTGGGATCCCCGTCCGAGCGCATGGGATAGAATATCGGAATTTTTAACTATGTCAACAAGTGTAAAAAGCATTCAGGAAAGACGAATCGTTACAATTTCAGACGATGAACTTTTTTGGTCGCCATTTTTAGTAATCACTGGTGATTCCGATTTCGCGAAATTTTCTGATGATGAAATAAAAATTATTATAAGATATGTTCAATGCGGCGGAATGATTTTTATTGATGATTCCTCTGGTAAAAAAGGTTCTGGTTTTGATAAATCAATAAGGGATATGGTGAATAAAATATCGCCCGAAAATCCGCTTGAAAGAATTCCGATAACCGATGCAATGTTAAAATCGTTTTATCTGTTACTTGAAGTTTCCGGCAGGGTAATAACAAATAGATATTTTGAGGGATGCAAAATAGGCGAGCGTTACAGCATTATTTATTCGCAAAATGATTTATTCGGTGTTTGGGAAAAAGATAATCTGGGAAATTACATTTATCCTTGTGATGAAAAGCAAAGGTGGGAGGCAAAAAAAATGACGATAAATATCATAATGTATGCTCTAACCGGAACTTATAAATCGGATACGATTCACTTACCATTTATAAAAAGTAAACTGAAATGAAAAGAAGAGAAAACATTTTAAGAGCCGTCATATTTATACTGATAATTTTTCTTATAATTCAGCCGAAAAAAAAGATTTATAGACAGAGAAACACTCCGACTGTTGCAGTTTTGATAGATGATTCACAGAGCATGCAAAACATAAGCAAAAATAATTTTTCAAAAGTAAAGAAAAAAATAATGCCAATAAATCCGGTTTTTTTTAAATTTTCAAATGAGTTAAAAAATATCTCTGCAAATGAGATTGGAAAACTTACGGCGAAAGGTTTAAGAACGGATATAATCGGCGTTCTTGAAAAAATAAATAAGGAATTTTTAGGCAAAGTTCTGGATGCCGTAATTTTATTTTCCGACGGCAATCAAAATGTAGAAAAATCCGCCGATGAAGTAATAAAAGAATTTTCCAAACTAGATATACCTGTTATTTCAGTTGTTCCTCAAACCGTCCTATCGCAAAAAAACATATCCATCTGTAAAATAGATGTGCCCGATGTTGTTTTTAGAAATGTCGGTTTGGTACTATCAGCAAAAATTAACACTTATGGTTTTGTAGGTAAAAAAATATCTATTTTTCTTAAATCGGAAGAAACGGTCTTACAAAGTAAATCAGTTAATATTATAAGTAATGGTGCCGTAGAAGTTCCTTTTGACTTAAAGCCCGAAAAAGCAGGTGTAATAACCTATTCCATAGAAGTCCCGACATATTCGGGGGAACAAAATATTTCCGATAATAGAAAAAAATTCACTCTCAATGTGGAACCGGAAAAAATCCGCGTTTTATATCTCTGCGGGCAACCGTCATTTAATTATTCATTTTTACGCAATACGCTTAAGAATGATCCCAATATTGAACTCGTTTCATTTGTAATTTTAAGAAATCCGGAAAATATAGTTCCAGTTTCCGATAGTGAACTTTCATTGATACCTTTTCCTGTGGAAGATATTTTTTCAAAAGAAATTTTTAATTTTGACCTTTTGATTTTAGACAATTTCAACTATTCCAGATTCCCAATAAATTATCAACATCTTACGAATATAAAAAATTTTATTACTGTAAACGGCAAATCGCTTTTTATAATTTCGGGGGAAATTCCGCTATCCGTCTATCAAAATACGCCTGTTGCTGAATTATTGCCTGTAATTCCGTTGCCGGAAATTATCTCGGAAAAATTCCGTCTTGCCGTTTTATCTCCCGAACATGGTATTCTGAAACTGACGGATGATGAATCGTCCAACAATTATATTTGGAAAGGGATGCCGTTCCTTGCCGGTATAAATGTTTCTTCCGTCGCTGAAAAATCTGTCGTACTTGCCAAAAGCGAAAAATCAAATTACCCTGTAATAACAATCGCCGAAAAAGGCAAAGGACGGGTTATGTGCATTACGACATCATCATTGTGGCGATTGGCATTAGGCAGTGAAAACCCGTATAATTATGTCAGAGTGATAGGACAGTCGGTTAAATGGCTTACAAATGCCGCCTCAATAAAACAGGTAGTTATTTTTGCAAAAAAAAGTTATAATATAAATGATACAGCTACTTTGAAAATTCATGTAAAGGATGAGTATTTTAAGCCGATAAGCAATGCATTTGTTAACTTTGAAATGACTGTGCCCGACGGTAAAAAAGAGCGGATTGAAGTTTTTCCGGAGACAGAAAGCGGCGAATATGGTGCGAACATTGAGTTAAATTCTTCGGGAGAATATAAAATTTATGTCGGTGCTTATGATAAAAAAAGATTTTTAGGAAGCGACAAAAATTCTTTCACGGTTTTTAATATTTCAAGGGAGTCGGAAGATACTAATATCAACGAACAGTTTATGAAAGAAATTGCGGACAAAACCGCAGGAAAATTTTTTGCGGTAGATAATTTTAATATAGAAAAATCGGATATAAAATCCAAAACAAAAAAATCGGATGTTTTATATGAAATAAATATTTGGGATAAGACACCGTTATATCTAATTTTGATTATCTTGTTTGCAATGGAATGGTTTTTTAGACGGAAAAGTGGTTTATTATGAGTATAGTTTTTTTAATTTCATTTGGATTTTATTTGTTAACATTATGTCCGACCGTTTATGTCGGCGACAGCGGTGAGTTCACAACTGCGGCATATACTTTAGGCATAACCCATCCGCCCGGGTATCCGCTGTATGTATTGTTCGGAAAAATCTTTACATTGATAATTCCGTTCGGAAATATTGCATATCGTATCAACTTGATGAGCGCGTTTTTCGGTGCATTGAGTTGCGGGATTGTGTATCTCATAGTCCGAAGTCCGAAGTCCGAAGTCCGAAGTCAGGATATTAAACATTGGACATTGGACATTGGACATTGGACTGCTTTTGTGGCTGCATTAGCACTAGCTTTCTCAAAGACATTTTGGTCTCAATCTGTAGTTGCCGAAGTGTACACCATTAATGCATTTTTTATTGCCTTGCTTATCTATCTCTCAATTTCTCAATCTCTCAATCTCTATCTGTTTTCATTCATTGCAGGTGTAGGTGTAGCAGGACATTATATTACAGGATTACTGTTGCCTGCATTTCTTATTTTATACTGGGGAGAACTTTTTAGAAAAAGAGGTTTTATAAAACAACTATTAGCATGTGTTGTTTTCTTTTTATTGGGTTTATCAGTTCTTCTGTTCATGCCCGTGCGTTCTTCGGCACAACCTTTTATGGATTGGGGGAATACCGAAATTTTTAGCAATTTTATCGCACAGATAAGAAGAGTGCAGTATAAAACATTTGAATTCGGTCAGACGGTAACACTGTTAACAAAAATTCAGTTTATAAAATATTTTCTGAAACTTGCCGGCGAACAATTTACATATTTTTTATTGCCATTTGCATTTTTAGGTTTGGTGAATTTATGGAAACTACTAAAAAAATTCTGTATTTTTACTGTTCTCTTATTTTTGATAAACAGTTTGGGTCTAATTTTTATTTTGAAATTTCAGTTTAACCCGCAGCAATCGTCGGTCGTTGAGGTCTATTATCTCCCTGCATATACAGTAATGGCGATTTGGCTATATTTCGGAATTTTATTATTAAGCGAGCGAGTGAAATCAAAAACAAAGTTTTTGAATTTCCGAGCGAGCGCAGATAACACAGGGTTTAAAAACCCTTTATATTTATCAAAATTTGTTAAACCCGTTATTTTTTTGCCTTTTGTTGTTTTACCGTTGATTCTAAACTTTAATTATAACAATAAAAGAAATAACTTTATTGCATATGATTATTCCTCTAATATCTTGAAATCATTACCGCACAATTCACATTTTTTTTCGTCGGGCGATAATCAGATGTTTCTTTTATCGTATCAGCAGTGGTGTCTAAAAAACAGGAAGGATTTGTCTTTTTATACAGATACCGGTTTGTTATTCAAAAATATTTTTGGGAAAGATTTTTTTCAACTTACAAAAGAAGAAAAACGAGTAAGACGGGAATATGTCCAGCGAGAACTACTGAAACAATCAAGGCCTGTCTATTTTTCACTTGGCAGCAGTTTTTCAAATTTAAGGGATATAAAATCGGAAATCACAGGGATTGTCTTCAGGGCAAAACCGCTCGGTTTGAATTACGATATGTGGCAGATTTATGCTACCCGTGGCATAGATAACAAAAATTATCTGACGGAATATCTTTTAAGAGATGTCGCCGCACAATATCATTATTTTCTTGCAGAAAAATATTTCATAGTTAAGAATAAAAACGAAATGCTGAAAGAATTTGATATTGCCGGAAATACCGGCGGTGATGTTGAATGGGTTTATAATAACATAGGAATTTCTCTGAAAGAAAAGGGATTTAGCGACGATGCAATTAAATATTTTCAAAAAGGTATAGAAATAAATCCTTATGATGATAATTCAAAAAACAATCTGGCATTTTTGTACTTGGGTTTCGGTTACGAAAAGTTTCAGCAAAAAAAATATAATGCGGCGGTTGATTTTTACAAAAAAGCAATTGAAATTAGCCCTCATCTATCTGAGCCGCATGGTTATCTCGGTGTTGTTTATGAACAGATGAATCAAAATGAACTATCAATTTCCGAATATCAAAAAGCGATTTCATTAAAATATGATTATGTTGATGCGCATTATAATTTGGGTGTTGCATACTGGAAAATTAAAAATTGGACAGGGGTTATTGAAGAATTTCAGACGGTCTTACAATTAAATCCGGAACATCAACAGGCAAAAAAATATCTAACAATGTTAAAAAAATGATAATTACATTTTTAACAAGTTTCGGTTTATATTTATTCACGATGTGTCCGACGGTATATTCAGGCGATAGCGGGGAACTTACCACAGCATGCAGTGTTCTCGGCATCGCCCATCCGCCCGGCTATCCGCTGTATGTATTATTGGGAAAAATCTTTACATTGATAATACCGTTTGGCAATATCGCTTATCGTGTTAATCTGATGAGCGCGTTTTTCGGTGCATTAAGTTGCGGGCTTGTGTATCTCATAGTCCGAAGTCCGAAGTCCGAAGTCAAACTACAAAACATTGGACATTGGACTGCTTTTGTGACAGCATTAGCACTGGCTTTTTCCAATCCGCTTTGGACACAATCAACAATGGCAGAAGTATATTCGTTTAACGGTTTTTTTGTCGCATTGATAATTTACATTTTTCTACAACCAAACAACCGCAGGATAAATCCTGCGACTACATTACTTGCTATTTTTTTATTCGGTCTGGGACTTGGAAATCATCACACACTTGTTTTGTTATTACCGGGAATTGCGTATTTTATGGTAGTCGCAGGTTTTAACCTGCGTAATAAACGCAACCTAAAGGTTGCGACTACAATCCTACTTTTTTTTCTACTTGGTTTTTCCGTCTATCTTTATCTAATTATTCGTTCGCAACAGAATCCGATTGCCGATTGGGATAATCCGGAAAATATTAAAAATTTTTGTCGGGTTGTATTCAGAACCGGTTATGGAGGGATATTACATCTTGAAGAAAAAGGCGGATTTTTGAACAGACCTTTGATTTTATTTGTTCAACAGATGTCGGAATTTGTCAGAAACTTTGTAAAATCATTTACAATTTTCGGATTTATCATCGGTATTTTTGGAATTTTCCTGAATTACAGACAAAATAAAAAATCTTTTTGGTTTTTGTTTTTGTTTTTTATTTTTATCGGACCATTTTTTATATTTTTGGCGAACAAGCCCGTAGAAAATTATACACGCGACCTTTTAGAGCCGTTTTATATTCCATCAATAATCGTGTTTGCAATCTGGATTGGTTTCGGTATAATTTTTCTTATTAAAAAAAGTAAATTGAATTATGTTCTTATAATAGGGATTTTGATTTTTCAATTCAAAACAAATTTTGCTGAAAATAATTCAAGAAATAATTTTGTCTCGTTTGATTTTGGAAAAAATATTCTAAAAACTGTTCAAAATAATTCCTTATTATTTCTTGATAAATCTGACGAGTCGGTTTTTATTCTCGCATATCAAAAAATTGTTGAAAAAAGAAAAACTTCAGTTGAAATTTTTGATTGCAATGCGAGTGTTTTTCCCAATATTTACGGTGATAGATATTACTGGATTAAAGGCAAACAACGGACGGCGGTTCGTCTTCCGATTGAACGAAAAATAATTTTGGAAAGCAAGAAAAATGCCTATTATTTAGCCGAAAATCCGAATTATTTCACCGATATGAAATTTTACAAAGCAGGACTTTTATATTCATTAAACAAAAAACTTCTGCCGATGGTTTTTGGCGATTTTTATGTTTTAAGAAAAACAAATTTGCGATACCGTGATAAAATTATTGCTTACTCATTTTATGTTTCAGTTGGAAATTATTATCTTGAAACAAACCAGCCGCCTTTAGCAAGTGCTATGTATGAAAAAGCCAATAAAATTTCTGCTGAATTGAGATAGAATAGATATGTTTTATTTATTGTTTCTTGCAATTTTCGGAATATTTACCTATACCGCTTTCCCGTCGGTAGCAATTTATCGCGATGCCGGAGAGATGGCATCCGTATGTTATACATTCGGCATCGCTCATCCGCCCGGCTATCCGCTGTATGTATTATTGGGGAAAATCTTTACATTGATAATACCGTTCGGAAACATCGCTTATCGTGTTAATTTGATGAGCGCGTTTTTCGGTGCATTAAGTTGCGGGCTTGTGTATCTCATAGTCCGAAGTCCGAAGTCCGAAGTCAAACTACAAAACATTGGACATTGGACTGCTTTTGTGACAGTATTAGCACTGGCTTTTTCCAAAACATTTTGGTCTGTCTCGCTCGTTGCAGAAATGTACACATTGAACACTCTTTTTATAGTAATAATAATTTATTTATTAATTACTACTCGCTACTTGCTACTCGCTGCCTTTTTGTTCGGTTTGGCAATGGGCAATCGCATTGATATGGTTTTAATTGCACCGGGAATTTTATATTTTTTAGTAAGCAGTAAGCAGTTAGCAGTGAGCAGGGGAAGTCAAAATCCCCGCTTACTTACTCACTTGCTCACTTACTCACTCTTTTTCTTTATGGGGCTTTCTGTATTTTTATTCCTGCCTGTAAGGTCTAAAACACAACCGTATCTCAACTGGAACAAACCGGATAACATTTCCACGCTTGTTGATACAATCACCCGTAAAACACACGGTAAAACGCTTGATTTGATTTCATCAAGATATACAATCGGCGATGTTTTCCAGTCGGAAATGAAAGTTTATCTTAAAAGAACCTATAAATTATTTACCGTAGTCGGCATTCCATTTATGCTTTTGGGATTTTTATATTTACACAGGAAAAACAGACATTTTTTGGTCTCAACATTTTTGATTTATTTCATATCCGGCCCTGTTTTTATTGCAATCGCAAAAATGCCGCCTAATCCTCATGCACTTGCCATTATGGAGCCACATTATTTGATTTCCGACTTAATTCTTGTTCTTTGGTTCGGTTGCGGAATATATTATCTCTCCGAAAAACTTAAAATGTTCTCATCGGTGCTTTTACTAATACCGGCAGGATTACTTATATTAAATTTTCATTCTCAGAATATGAGATTTAATTTTACCGCTTACGATTTTGCCAGAAATGTTTTTCGTTCAATTCCAAAAAATTCAATAATTATTTCCAGAGAAGATATACAGGTTTTCTCGCAATGGTATTTGCAGTTTGCGGAAAAAAAACGGTCCGATATTACCATTATAGCAAAAGGACTTTCGGGTAGTTTATGGTATCAGGAATCATTAAAAAAATACAAAAATACTGATGTTGTTTCTCTGAATAATCCCAAAACATTTTCTCAATTTTACGCAATCAACAAAAATAGAAATATTTATTTTACAGGCGATGTTGAGGACTACGAAATGCTCGGCGGCAAATATTTTATTTATCCATACTGGCTGGTTTTTAATGTAAAAGAGCAAAAAATAAAGGATTACAAGCCGCTTGATTTAGAAAATATCTACATAATAAGAAATCAGTTAAAACCCGAATTATATCCCGACTTTTTCTCTCAAAAAATTGTCTCGCAGTATGCTGATTCGCTTTTTAGATGTGGAATGTTTTTTATGAGGGAAGGAAACACGGAAAACGCAATATTCAATTTTGAAAAATCAATTTCTATGAAAACGGATACTCCCGCGGCATATTTCAATCTCGGCTGGATTTATTATCAGAAAAATGACTTTATAAAAACGGAACATTATTACAGAAAGTCAATAAAATTTTATGAAAAGATGCATAACGAGGCAGTTGAATATAAATCTTTTCCGGAAGTTGTTTCGTCGGTAATTTCCGATTGGGCGGTTGTCCATAATAATCTCGGCACTATCTATGAAAAACAGAACAAACTAAGCGAAGCGATAACCGAATACGAGAAAGCGGTGAAAATCAAACCGGATTATGCCGACGCATATTACAATATGGCGGTTGCATATTGGCGATTAAAGAGTTGGCGGAAAGTTATTGAAAATCTTGAAAATGTCTTGAGAATAAATCCCAATCATACCGATGCACAAAAATATCTCTTCTTTGCGAGGAAAAATGCAGGGTTATGAAACATAAAATAATTATTTTTTTTCTTCTGGCAATTTTGGCTATACAGGTAATCTTGTCCTCAAAACAAAAATGCGCCTATTACGACGAGCCGTTTCAGATATCCGCGGGGCTTTACCATCTGAAATATGGCGATTACAGAATTGAAATTCAGAATCCGCCTCTGTTAAGAATGATTTCCGCATTACCGCTTCTTTTTACAAACGCGACGATAAGGAAAGAGGAAAAACATACTTGGACATCGTTTGAAAAATATGCCTTTGGAAAAGAATTTTTATACAAAAATAGTTTAAACGCTGATATAATTTTATTATTGGCTCGTATGCAAATTCTGTTTTTATCAATTCTTTTAGGTATTGTTATATTTTTATGGTCAAGCGAATTATCCGGTGATGCCAAAACAGGTATTATTGCCCTTGCTTTTTACTGCTTTTCGCCGAACATCCTTGCACATTCCGGCATAGCAGGAACGGATTTGGGAGTTGCATTTTTTATAATTTTGTCTTTGTTTTTATTCAGAAAATATCTTAAAAGACCATCAATAAAAAATATTGTATTTACGGGAATTGCCGTCGGATTGGCATTTTCATCAAAGTTCACGGCAGTTTTGCTGATACCTATATTTATGTTTTTCGCATCCATAAAAAAACCGACAATAAAAAACATTTTTAATGTAATTATAATTTTTATTATTTCTTTTATCGTAATAATTGCTGTTTATCGCGGTTTCGTAGGCCTTTTTTTTGAAGGTGTAAAAAATATTTTTGGAGTTGTAGGACACAAGGGTGCCCTGACATTTCTTAATGGCAGTTATTCTTCCGCCGGTTTTGCAACCTATTATATCATTGCATTCTTAATTAAATCAACGATACCTGTAATAATTTTAACCATAATTTCCGTTTTTGCATTCAAAAAAATCCCGGCGTCCAATTTCGACAAAATTTATCTTCTCATACCGATACTTATATTTTTTGGCGCAGCATCTTATTCAAAAACCCAAATCGGATTAAGATATATCTTGCCTATTTATCCGTTACTTTTTATTTATTTTTCAGGTTTAATAAAAATCAACAGCAATCGCTTATTACTTATTACTTGCTTTTCACATTTTTTCGTCTATAAAAACATATCCTCATTATCTGTCATATTTTAACGAAATAATTGGCGGACCAAAAAACGGTTATAAATATCTTGTTGATTCAAATCTTGACTGGGGGCAGGATTTGAAATTTTTGAAAAAATATCTTGCCGGGAAAAATGTAAATCTTGTGGAATGTTATTTCGGTCAAGGTGATACAAAATATGAAGGTATCAAAAGCCAACACATTTTGTCACCAGTTTCTTCAGATGATGTTGATTACACCAAATATGACAGAACCGATTTGCTTGCCATAAGCGCCACATATTTTCAGGGACTTTACATAGGTCAGGTTGATGTTTTTAAGTGGCTTAAAAATAAAAATCCGATTGCCAATATTGGATATAGTATTTTAATTTTTGATATAACCGACGACGAAGAATCACACAGTCGGTTAGGTGATATATTTTTATACGGAGTGAAAAATTCCGCAGCAGCACAAAAAGAATATGACAAAGCCGAGTATATCAGAAAACACAAAAACGGATAATATACAGAAATTATTATTGGGTGCAAAGAGGAAGATATTTTTTTTTCTCGTTAGCACGAATGTCGCAAAAATATCTATCTCGGTATTCTTTGTTGTATTTATAAATTATTTTGCCGATGTTTTTGCCGTATCAACTTATTTTTTTAGATTGTCAATATGGATAATTGCCGCCGGTTTTTCCGTTTATCTGCTGATAGAAACAATCCTAAAAATAAACCGTCTCAAAAACTCCGACGAGCGAATTGCAGTTTTGCTTCAGAAAAAAAATCCCACATTGAAAGATGACCTTATAAATGCAGTACAGATTAAAGGGGCCAGGGAAACGGAAACCTCGATAGAACTTGCTGAAAAATTTGTAAAACAAACATCGGAAAAAATCTCACCTGATTTATCAAAGACGGTCATCAGTTTTAATTCAGTCAAAAGTGTTTTCATAATTTTTTTTGTGCTTTTTGTTAATATTGTCTTATTCCATAACTCATTTCAGTTTAATAGGTATCTATTGCCATTTAAGAGGGATATAAAAATTTTAGTTGTTCCCGGCGATATCGCCGTTACCTCCGGAAGCAATGTCAACATTTATGCAACAATCAAGACGGCAAAGTCAACTTCATATCTTTTTTTTAAAGAAAAAAACGGCGATTGGCACAAAAATAAGATGAAAAAAATCTCCGACAATAAATATGCCGGAATAATTGAAAAAATTACGGAGGATACCGATTATTATGTTGAGTTGCTGGACAACCGGTCTCAAAGATATAGAATTAAAATAGTTGCTTCCCTGACGATTGCAGACATACAAATTGAATACTTTTATCCGCAAAATATCGGCATGCAAAACAAGATAGTCAATGAAATTGATATAGAAGCACCCGCCGGAACAACAGTAAAAATTTCTGCGAGGGTGAATAAAAAAATCAAAGAGGCGTTTTTATTGACCGATACCGCCGAAAAAATCAAAATGGAAATTAAAAAAGACATTCTTACATCTGCGATTGTAATAGAAAATCAGACAGAATACTGGATTGAAGCGGAATCAGTTGACGGTGACAGTTATACTCCGATAAAACATAAAATCAGCATAATTAAAAATAACCCGCCTATCGTTGAAGTATTATCTCCCGCTTTTGACGTTATGATTTCGGAAAACGGAATTTTGAAAATCGTCTATTCGGCAGAAGACGACTTCGGAATAAGAGAAATTGAAATAAATTATCTGACGCTCAAAAAACAGGATTTGATAAAATCATTCTCAAAACCGGAAATAAAAGTAATTGATGATTATGAAATTGCCGTCTCAGAATTAGGGTTAAAACCGGGAGTTATTGTTCAATATCAATTAGTTGTCGCCGATAACAATTCGCCTCCCTTAACAGGAACTTCAAAAATTTATACAATAGAAATTTTATCTTTTGAAATGGAGCACAAAATCATAGAGAATGCCCTGTCCGATTTTAACAACAAACTTCAGGAAATATTGTCAAGACAACTCCAAAGCAATACAATGCTTGACAAACAGGATTTTGAACATTCCCTGAAAATGCAAAAAAATACAAAGGAATTGACGGCGGCGGGAATTGATAATTTTCAAAAGATACTAGAAAAAATGAAGGACGACCCGCTGACAACTTATCAGATTTATAACGAATATAAAAATTTATCCGAGACATTGTCGGCATTGGAAAAACAAAAAATGCAGGATGCAATAAATAATCTTTCTGATAAAAAATATGATTCTGCAAAACAAAAACAGCAAGAAATAACCGATGAACTTGAACGGCTTTCGGGAATTTCGGAAAATATTCTGAAAAACCAAAAGATGGAAGATATGGTTTCAACCGTCAGAGAAATGAGTGAGACATCGGCAAATATAGAAGAAAATCTTAATCATATCAAAGCAAAGCCGGATGCCGAAAAAATGAAAGAACTTCAAAAAGCGATGGACAAACTTTCGGAACTGACGGGCAAACTTGCCGAAAAAATTTCACAAATGCCGAGGGAGACGCCTGATGAATTTGCAAATAATGAAAATGTAAAAAAAATTGACCTTGCCGAAATGCGGCTAACCGCCGACGAAATGAAATGGACGCTTGAAACGGGCAATATAGATAAAGCGATTGAACTTGCACAAAAATTGAGTCGGCAGATTTCAGATATGCTTAATTCCGTTGAAAATGCGGCACAATCATCTTCAGGCGGAAAAAATGCGGAGCTTGAGGGAAAATCGCTCTCTGAATTAAACGAAATTATTGAGTCGCAAAAAAATATTATCAAAGATACCCAAAAAACCGACGCCAAGCGGCTTGAAAAAATTCTTGCCCTGCAAAAAGAACTCATTAAAAAATTAGCGGAATTGCAAAAGCAGGCGATTTCAGAATTACAAAACTCAAAGATGCTCCTTGAAAAAAGCACGACTTCGCCTGTAAATATTTATAATTTATATGTTTCACCGGAAATAAAAATGAACACTGTTTTACAGGAATTTATAACTGAAAAAATTGACAAATCAAGGCAGTTACTGACGGCAATAATAAACGAACTGGATATTGTTTACAGAAATATCAATATCAAAAAATCCGGAGAATATGTCTTAAAAAGCAGGACAACAGAGCAGGAAATTCTTTCACAACTTACGAATTTTTCGCCGGAAAAAACCGCACTTTTTAACAAAGAGGATTTTGAAGGGCATAAAAAATTATCGGAAACACAAAAATTAAACCGACAAAAAACGGGTGAGTTAAAACAAAAACTCTCCGAATTAGCGGATAAAACAGCGTCAATACCGTCTGATGCGGTCGGTAACATTTCATCATCTGAAAAATCAATGGCAACTGCTTCCGCAGAACTTTCAAACTCTAATATACCGTCGGCAATTGATTCGGAAAAAAAAGCACTTGATGATTTATTAGATAGCAAAGAAGCGATAGAAAATGCTTCAAGTCAGATGAAACAAATGGCCGGCTCTGGGGGAACGATGGGGACATCCGGACAAATCAGAATGCGCGGCGACGGCATGGGTGGGCATATGGGTTTCAGAACCGGTTTTGTCAAAATACCGTCAAAAGACGACTACAAACCGCCGAAAGAATTCAGGGAAGAAATTATTAAATCATTAAGACAAAAATATCCCAAAAAATACGAAACAATCATAAAGGATTATTTCAAACGCCTGATAGAGTGACATTATAATAATCGCTTGAAAATTCCACAAAAAGATGTAAAATGACACTACAGATTATTGCAATAAATGTTGCATTTACATTTTTGCTTGATTACTCCACAAACCAACAGTAAGCATGAATTTAAATATATGAAAAAAATATTATTCATTTCTTTGTTTTTAATCACTTACAATGTATTATTTGCTGAAGAAGATTGGTTAGATAAATATACGGAGTTGCCTAATAAAACGACAGCAGAGTTAAGATTACTTAGAAATGAAGTTTACGCAAGACATGGCAGCATATTTGATTCGGCAGATTTAAAAGAATATTTTTCTAAACAAGATTGGTATAAATCTGACATAAGATATTCCGATAAATTACTTACCCAAGAAGATAAAGATTTGATAAATGAAATAAAAGCAATTGAAAAAACACTGGTAACACATGTATGGACTCGCAATGAAGTATATATCCAGAAAGAACCTGCCGAGCAATTACAAATGGAACAATATATACCTCAGGTAATAATAAAAAGTAAATGGGGAAAGGGTCCATGTGAGTTTGGTGTATATGAAGGAGACGTTGAACCCACAGAGTTTGTATGTGATGATAATGGGAATATTTATGTATTGGACAAATATAATAATAGGATTCAAAAATTTGATACTAACGGAAAATATTTAGAAATGTACCCTGTTAAAACATTCGTTAGGCATACGATAGAAGAATATGAAGAATCATTAAAAACATGGAACAAAATCAACCCTGAAGTTCATAAAAAACTGGAATCTAAAATAAAAGATGGAGAAAACGTAGGTTACATTGGCCCTAATGATTTTTTCATGATGGCAACTTGATCTTCCCCCAAAAAAGCTTGTCAAATCATTTAAGAATGTAACCATGGGTGAGAGGGAAATAAGTTATTAACAACATAAGGTTCGGATTTAAAATTTTTGTAAATTTTTCTATTTTTCCCTGTCTGCCGGCGAGGCAGGGAGGCAGCGTCATAAATT
>JACRDL010000083.1 GCA_016218625.1 Elusimicrobiota bacterium | reverse complement strand
CCTTTTGCCATCGGGCACAAAGCGTCCTTTTAGTACGGGTATTGCCTGAGCAGTTTTGTCTTTGATATTATACTTATTTTCACTCGGTATTTCAATGTTCTTATCCATTTTTTTATGTTAATTTCACGCTTTTTTTAGGTACTATTTCATTATCAGAAGTTGAACGGGCAATTAGAAGATTTACTCCGGATAAACAAAGAAAATTACTCATAAAGTTGCCCTCTCTTCTTAAACTTAAAACTGAAGAATTGCATCTTTTGAACCTTGCCGAGAAATCTTTCAAGTTCTGGGAAAACAAAGAGGATGCTATTTATGACACTCTTTAATCTCGGCGATGTTGTTTTAATAGGTTTTCCTTTTACCGACTTATCCGGTTCAAAACAGAGACCCGCATTGGTCATCTCATCCAAATGGTATAACGAAAACAAAATTGATATTATTCTTGCAGCTATTACTTCGCAAATTCCGGCAAAACCGGATGAAGATGAATATTTACTTTCACATAAAGAGCAGAATCTGGCCGGCTTACTTAAACAATCAATTGTCAAAGTTGGTAAAATAATAACCCTTGACCAACGACTGATCAGAAAAAAATTGGGACACTTACAGGATGAAACTTTATTCCACATCAAAAATATCCTCCTGAAAATTCATATTTGATTCATTTTCTTCATCAAAATTTCGCAATGACAGGCAAGATAAATTGCCAAAATACAAAACGGCTGGGTTGTAGACGGCTGTTTTTTTATTGTTATTTTTTTTTGTTTTGATATAATGATGCATAATAAATCGTATGAAAAATATATTAAGAATTATTGATGCTAATCTGAACAGGTCAAAAGAAGGTTTGCGGGTTGTTGAGGATTTCACAAGGTTTGTTCTTTCCGATGATAAAATTTCGTCGGTAATAAAAAGACAGCGACATAATATTGATAAAATAGCAAGAACCGTTTATCCGCAGTTAGTTTCATCCCGAGACAGTAAAAACGATGTTTTTCGTCGGACAAAAGAGTCCCGTAAAAAAAATAGTTTTTCCGTTGTCGTATCAAATATAAAAAGGGTTGAAGAATCCCTGCGGGTGCTTGAGGAATTCTCAAAAATTATTTCTGCTTCTGCCGGTTCAAAATTCAAAAAAATAAGGTTTAAGATTTACGATATAGAAAAAGAGATTGTAAAAAAAATCTTATGACGCAGATAGAAGCCGCAAAAAAAAATATAATTACAAAAGAAATGCATTCAATTGCAAAATATGAAGGTATTTCTGCCGAATTTATCAGAAAAGGTATTGCCAACGGAACAATCGTTATTTTGAGGAACCACTTCCGACTTCCGACTTCCGACTTCCGACTTGTCGGCATAGGCAGAAATCTTAGAATAAAAGTCAACGCAAATATAGGAACCTCGCCGATGAATGTCAACATCAGTTATGAAAGGCAAAAGGTCTTAACTGCGATAAAATACGGTGCGGATGCCGTTATGGACCTTTCAACCGGCGGAAACATTTCAAAGATAAGAGAAATGGTTATAAAAAATTCAACAGTTCCCGTCGGTACTGTTCCGCTTTACGGATTGATATGCGAATTGTCGCGCAGAAAAAAAAGATTTGCTGATGCTACTGCCGAACAAATGTTCGGTGAAATTGAGAAACAACTTTCGGACGGTATTGATTTCGTAACTATCCATTGCGGAATTACTCTCAAAGCGTTGAAAATCCTTAAAAAGAAAAAACGACTTGTCGGGATTGTTTCTCGCGGCGGTTCATTTCTTGCCGAGTGGATGCTTCACAACAAAAAAGAAAATCCGTTATATGAAAATTTTGATAAACTGATAAATATTGTAAAAAAATATGACGCCGTGATTTCTCTCGGCGACGGTTTGCGTCCCGGATGTATCGCCGATAATACTGACGATGCGCAAATTGAAGAACTAAAAACACTCGGCGAACTCCAAAAACATGCTCTAAAAAACGGTGTGCAAACAATGATAGAAGGTCCTGGTCATATCCCAATAAACAATATTGAGAAAAATGTAGTCCTTGAAAAAAAATACTGTCATAATGCACCATTTTATGTTTTAGGACCATTAACAACGGATATTGCGCCGGGTTACGACCATATTACATCTGCGATTGGCGGTGCTTTAGCCGGTTATTACGGCGCCGATTTTTTGTGTTATGTCACACCTGCCGAACACTTAACTTTACCTGATTTAGAAGATGTAAAAAACGGTGTGATTGCGTCAAGAATTGCCGCTCATTCTGCTGAAATTGCGAGGGGTTATAAAAATTCGCTCCAAAGGGATTATGGACTTTCAAAGGCGAGAAAAAATTTTAACTGGAAAAAACAAAAAGCACTTTCAATAAATCCTTCCGAATTTGAAAAACGTCTCTCCGCAAAAAGCAAAGATGTCTGTTCAATGTGCGGAGAATTCTGTGCGATGAAAAGAAAGATATAAAAAATATGTAACCACAGATTTCACAGATTAACACAGAAAGAAAAATAAAAATCTTGTGAAAACCTCGTGTTAATCTTGTGGTTCCTATGTGAATGTCAAGGACTTAGATAGAAATTAATCTAAGTTCTTTGTAAAGAAATTGTTCTT
>JACRDL010000085.1 GCA_016218625.1 Elusimicrobiota bacterium | reverse complement strand
TCATAGCGATTGACAGCAGCAATAATCCTCACATAGCATATTATGATAGCACTAACGGGGATTTGAAATACGCCCGATGGACCGGCTCATCTTGGGATATTCAGACGGTTGATAGCGAGAGTACCGTCGGTAAATTCACATCCATAGCGATTGACAGCAGCAATAATCCTCACATAGCATATTATGATAGCACGAACGGGGATTTGAAATACGCCCGATGGACCGGCTTATCTTGGGAAATTCGGATAGTTGACTCAAAAGGTGCGGTCGGTGAAGATACATCCATAGTGATTGACAGCAGCAGTAATCCTCACATTTCGTATTATGATTTTACGAACAGGGATTTGAAATATGCCCGATGGACCGGTTCATCTTGGGATATTCAGACGGTTGATAGCGAGGGTGATGTCGGTGAATATACATCAATAGATGTGGATGTGAATAATTATCCTCATATTTCATATTGCGGGAATTATCATCTTAAATATGCGTGCTGGTCAGGATCTTTATGGAAAATTGAGGCAATTGACAGCGACGGCCTTGTCGGATTTGATACCTCTTTAAGGGTTGACAAACTTGGGAAACCGCACATTTCATATTACAATTATTCAAAGAAAACATTAAAATATGCCTCCAAAAAAGAGTGATAACCGATATGGACAGCAAAGTTTTAATTATAATTCCGACATACAACGAAAGGGAAAATATAGAAAAAATCGTTAAACAGATAACTGGCAAAGGATTTTATCTTTTGGTCATTGATGACAATTCGCCCGATGGTACGGGAGAAATTTTAGACAAATTACAAATTACGAATGACAAATTACAGATTATTCATAGAGAAAAAAAACTGGGGCTTGGGACTGCATATATTCAAGGTTTCAAATGGGCATTACAGAAAGATTTTGATTTTATTTTTACTATGGATGCGGATTTTTCCCACAGCCCGGATTATTTACCGGATTTTTTAAAAAAACTTGCCGATTTTGATTTAGTAATAGGTTCCCGTTATGTAAGAGGTGGCGGTGTGAGAAATTGGCCAATTCAACGAAAATTTATCTCACGTTGTGGAAATTTTTATGCTAAAACGATTTTACAATATTCCGTTAATGACAGCACATCGGGATTTATGGGTTTTCGTCGGCAAGTGCTTGAAAATATGAATCTTGACGAAGTGAAATCCGAGGGCTATGGATTTTTAATAGAAATGAAATATAGAACTTACAAACTCGGTTGTAAAATTCACGAATATCCGATAGTTTTTGCTGATAGAATACAGGGTATGTCAAAAATTTCAAAAAAAATTATATGGGAGGCGATTTTTCTGGTTTGGAAATTATGCAGACAAATAAAATGAAAAACAGATTCTGGACAAAAACAGAAATACATATTTCTATAATTATTATTTTGTGGTTAATTTTTGTGGTTTTACATTTAAGTGAGGGAACATTACAGGGGAAGATCATAAATACGCATTTTGGTTGGCTGATAATAAATAGAGCATTTGTAGGTGAGAAACATTACCGGTGGTATGAATATTTTGGATATTTTCAAAGATTAATTAAATCTTATTGGCTTTGGTTACCTGTTGCTTGTTTAGGTATTATGAGAATTTTTCGTGAATGGTTGGCTAACAAAGAACAGCATACATCTTTATTTATTGCGTGGATAATAACTATTTTAGGATTATTGAGTATAACTAAAACTAAGGTAAGTTGGTATATTATGCCAATTTATCCAGCACTGGCAATAGTATCAGGTTATAGAATTGGTTTATGGTTAAATGAAATAACAGCGATACGACTTATTAAATGGTTTTCTATTTTTTTGTTCGTTTCTGGTTTATGCTTACTACCTTTTATCGTGCATAGAAATGAAAACCGAGATATTAAAGCACTTACATATTACCTAAAAAAAGAACTTGCAGAAAATGAAGGAATTGTAAATTATAAACTATCTGATTGGACAACACGGATTGCAGTTCGGTTTTATACCGACCGTGCATTTGAAAACCCAATTGAAGAAAAAAAAGAAAATTTTGTAATTAGAATGAACTCAACTAAGAAAAAAGTTGCTCTATGTAAAAAAGAAGATTATCAAATGTTGGTAGATTGTTTTAGTAAACCTTACCCAATCATCTATGAAACTGAAAATTTAATTCTTTTTACTAACTATTAGAAAATAAATCGTATAATTTTTCATGTGATAGACTGGGTTGAAAACAATTAAAAATGAAAAATGAAAAGTTTCCAGCAAAAGCGGGATCCCGTCAAAAGCGGAAAAAAATTCTTGTTACTGGTGGGGCGGGGTTTATTGCTTCAAACATTTCAGATGCATATATTCAGGCGGGATACTCTGTCGTGGTCGTTGATAATTTATCGACGGGAAAGAAAGAAAATATAAATCCGAAAGCAAAATTTTATGAGGCGGATATCACTGATAAAAAACAGATTGCGCAGATATTTGAAAGGGAAAAACCGGATATTGTGAATCATCATGCTGCCCAGATTGATGTCCGAAAATCATTGGCGGACCCGATTTTTGATGCACAGACAAATATAATTGGAACAATAAATCTTCTGGAAAATTGTGTCCGATACAAAATTAAAAAATTTATTTTTGCTTCTTCAGGCGGAGTTATGTACGGCGAGTGCGGTAAAGTTTTGCCGTCGGAAAAACAGATTCCGCGACCAATTTCCCCTTATGGCATAACCAAACATGCTGTTGAGCACTATCTTGATTATTATTCGCAGACCTACAGACTAAAATATGTCGCATTCCGTTATGGTAACGTCTACGGTCCCCGACAGGACCCATATGGCGAAGCAGGCGTTGTTGCAATTTTTTGCAACAGGATTTTAGCGAATGAACCTATAAATATTTTCGGCGATGGCGAGCAGATGCGTGACTATGTATTTGTTTCCGATATTGTCAATGCCAATTTGATTGCACTTAAAAAAGGGAAAAATGAAATTTTTAATATAGGAACCGGCGGCACGAAATCGGTAAATCAACTTTTTTACGAGTTAAAAAAAATAACCGGCTACTCACAAAAACCCGTGTATAGACCGCCCAGAACTGGTGAGTTATTTAAAAGTTCGCTTGATGTGAAAAAAGCCCAACAGAAACTTGGTTGGTCAGCAAAAATGAAATTTTCCGAAGGACTTGAAAAAACATTCGGATATTTTAGAGCATCGGAATTTGAAAGGCGCCACAGAAAGACCCCCGATAAAATCATTCGGGGGCAGGCGCCGAAGAGACACAGAAAAAGATTCTGTGAACTTCTGTGAACTTCTGTGGCTATCTTGAGGGAAGGTATAAAATATGAAAGCGATAATTTTGATTGGCGGATTTGGAACGCGGCTTAGACCTTTGACATGTAATACTCCCAAACCGCTATTGCCCGTGCTTAATAAACCGTTTTCTTTGTATCAGATAGAACTTCTTAAAAAGTACGGCATAAAAGATATAATTCTCTGCATGGCGTATTTACCGTCTGAATTCAAAAAATATTTCAGTGATGGAAAAAAATTCGGCGTTAAAATATCATATGCGGTTGAGAAAACGCCGCTTGGCACGGGCGGCGCAATTAAGAATGCCGAAAAATTTGTGGACGATTCAGTAATTATTTTCAACGGTGATGTTCTTACAGAAATCAACCTTGCAAAATTGATACGATTTCATAGAAACAAAAAATCAAAGGCAACGATTTCTCTCGTCAGTGTCCCAGACCCTACCAGTTTTGGTCTTGTTGAGACCGCCAAAGACGGGAAAATACTGCAATTTCTTGAGAAACCATCTCTTAATCAGATTACCGTAGATACCATCAATGCCGGAACCTATATTTTTGAGCCGGAAATTTTTAAAGAAATGCCGAAAGATTGTGTTTATTCTGTGGAAAGGGAACTGTTCCCAACGCTGCTGAATAAAAAAATTCCGTTTTACGGTTACATCTATTCCGCTTACTGGATTGACATAGGAACTACCGAAAAATATCTACAGGTTCACAACGATTTAATGAATCAGATGAAAAAAAGTATTATCGGCAAAAATTCAAAAATAGCGAAAAGCGTAAGGATTTTCGGACATCTTGTTACGGGCGATAACACTAAAATTTCCGAAAGAACGACGATTTCCGGCAATGTTTGTTTGGGAAACAATATTAAAATCGGGGGCGGTTGTTTTCTTTCCGACTGTGTAATTTTAGATAAAACAATATTGGATGAAGGCAGCAAAATAGAGAAATCGCTGGTAGGCAAAAATTGCATTATAGAAGAGAATGCTCATCTCATGGCAGGTTGTGTTGTCGGGGACAAAACGGTAGTAAGGAGATACAGCAAGTTATGAAAAGGAACACGGAACAGAATCGGAACAAGACACGGAACTGACGCGGAAATAGTTCAGTGTCTGTTCTGTGTATAAGTTCTGTGTCAGTTCAGTGGTATTTCTATGAAGATTGTCAAAAAACCGTGGGGTAAGGAAACATGGTTTGCCCTCACAAAAAAATATGTAGGAAAGATCCTTTTTATTAAAAAAGGACACCGTTTAAGTAAGCAGTATCATAAAATAAAACATGAGACAATTTATACACTTTCAGGTAAGTATATTATGGAGTTAAAAAATAGTAAAAAATTTATGAAACAGAACAGTGTCATTGTTATCCCGCCGAAAAAAATTCACAGGATGTATGCGAAATTTTGTGATGTAACGCTCCTGGAGGTTTCAACACCCGAGGTCTGGGATGTTGTCCGTTTGGAAGACGATTATGGAAGAGGACACAGATGAACACAGATAATAAAGACCACAGATTAACACAGATAAAAAATCCGTGTGAATCCGTTTCCAAAATCCGTGTGAATCCGTGCATTAAATTCGGAACAGACGGTTGGCGCGGGATAATAGCAAAGGACTTCACATTTAAGAATGTCGGGATTGCAGCCCAGGCGATTGCGGATTATATTAAGTCAGAAATTAAGGGAATGGAGATTAGGAAATTAGGGAAAGTCAAAAACCTAATCTCTCAATCTCCTAATCTCTCAATCCCTGCCGTTATTATCGGTTATGACAATCGGTTTTTATCAGATAAATTTGCTTTACATACAGCAAAAGTTTTTTCTGCAAACGGAATATCTGCGGTGGTTTCAAGTGTTGCAGCCACTTCTCCGTCCGTCTCATTGTATTGTAAAAAAAATAATTGTCTCGGTATTATGATAACCGCAAGCCACAACCCGCCCGTCTGGAACGGCTTAAAAATCAAACTTCAATACGGAGGTTCGGTTTCGGAAAAAATTATTGATACAATTTCCGGGTTTCTTTATAAAAACGAAGTCAAAATCACCGATGATGAAATAAAAACAGCAGACATTATTAACGATTACAAAAAATATCTCAAATCCCTTGTTAGATTAAATTTACCCCGTCCCTGCTCGCAGGAGCGGGGCTCGGTATCAAAATTAAAAATCACGATTGATTCTATGTATGGCAGCGGCGTCGGAATTTTTGAACAAATGTTCAAAAACGGAAAAAACATAATTGCAATACATAATAACCGTGACCCGTTGTTTTCTGGCATCAATCCCGAACCGATAGAAAAAAATTTGATGGAACTAAAAAAAGCGGTATTAAAAAATAGGTCAGCCGTAGGTTTTGCTTTTGACGGCGATGCCGACCGTCTTGGTGTTATAGATGACAAAGGCAGGTATCTTTCGCCGCACATAGTTTTTCCTCTAATTTTGCTGTATCTTTTAGAAGGAAGAAAAATGAAGGGGAAGGTTGTTCAGGCGGTTTCGCTCGGCTATCTCTCCGAAAGAATTGCAAAAAAATTCAACACTCCTTTTGAAGAGGTTTCCGTCGGGTTCAAATATATTTGTGAAAAAATGCTCAATGAAGATGTTTTGCTCGGCGGTGAGGAATCTGGCGGTTACGGATGGAGCGGCGGGATACCGGAACGGGACGGCATCTTGAATGCGCTTTTAATTACCGAGATGCTTTCAGGAACGAAGAAAAAACTTTCTATGTTAGTAGATGATTTGCAAAAAATATTCGGGAAATCATATTATAAAAGAATTGACATAAAGTTGAAACAACCCGTTGATAAAGATGATTTTACGAATTATGTCAAAAAAATAATTAGCAAAAAAAAAGGCATAAGAGAAGTCAGGACATATGACGGCATAAAAATAATTTTTGAAAATGATAACTGGCTTTTGCTTCGCCCGTCGGGAACGGAGCCGGTTTTAAGGACATACTCTGAAACGGATTCAATTGCAAAAACGGATAAATTACTTGATTTTGCCGGAAAAATTTGCTTTAATTTACTGTAAGAGTGGAGTCGGTGATACGGTGATACGGTGATACGATTTTACATATCAGCATATCAACATATAAACGTGTCAGGATAAAAATTGGAGGGAAAAAATGTTTAGCGGTAATTATGTGTTCACTTCGGAGTCGGTGACGGAAGGGCATCCGGATAAGGTCTGCGATCAGATTTCGGATGCGGTATTGGATGAGGTCTACAGACAGGATCCACCGTTAAAAAATAATTTTCGCTGCCGTGTCGCCTGCGAGACCTATATCACCGTCGGACTTTTAATTGTCGGCGGAGAAATCACTACCAGCGCCCATATAGACGTTCAGGATTTGGCTCGCGGCGTAATTAAAGATATCGGTTATACCGACGTAAAATACGGTTTTAACTATCAGACATGCGGGATACTGAATGCCATCGGACGGCAGTCGCCGGACATCTCTCAGGGTGTGGGAAGAAAAGGGAAGGAAATCGGCGCCGGCGATCAGGGGCTTATGATTGGTTACGCATGCAACGAGACGAAAGAACTGATGCCGCTTCCGATAACCCTTGCTCAGAAACTTACAATGCGTCTTGCCGAAGTGAGGAAAAAAAACATACTGAAATACATCGGCCCCGACGGTAAATCACAGGTTACGGTTCGGTATATTAACGGTCGTCCTGTTTCCGTTGAAAAAATAGTTATTTCAACCCAGCATACTGAGGATTCCGTTGATAAAAAAACCGGAAATCTCGCCGGTTGGGCAAAAGAAGAAATAATTGATACGGTGCTCATTCCCACAATTTCCAAAAATCTCCTGAAAAAATTCAGTTTCAAAAATGACTGCTACATCAACCCGACCGGCAGGTTCGTAATAGGCGGTCCGCAGTCGGATACCGGAATGACCGGCAGAAAAATTATAGTTGATACTTACGGCGGTATGGCGCCTCACGGCGGCGGAGCGTTTTCGGGAAAAGACCCGACGAAGGTTGACCGCTCTGCGTGTTATATGGCAAGATACATAGCGAAAAATATTGTTGCAGCAGGTCTTGCTGAAAAATGTATGATTCAACTGGCATATGCGATAGGAGTTGCCGAGCCGGTTTCTATTATGGTGGATTCGTTAGGCACTGGCGTGGATGATGCAAAACTGGAAAAAGCGGTAAGAAAAATATTTTTATTAACACCGAGGGGAATAATAGAAACGCTTGAACTTCATAAGCCGATTTATCAAAAAACAGCTGCTTATGGGCATTTCGGAAGAAATGAATTCAGGTGGGAAAAAACTGACAAAGCGGATGAATTAAAATCGGCAGTCAGATAAAAGGAAACCACAAAGACACGAAGTTAAAAAAAATTAGTGGGGGAATTGAGAACGGTCCTCAATTCTTTAAAGTCATAAGCATTGAGTGATGCTATGGACTCCACAAGGAGGAGAAAAATGAAGAGGGTTACAGTGATTGTTGCAGTATTAGTTTTGTTTGGTTTTGGTTATGTTGTGGCTGAAGAATCTGTTACTCCCACAACAGAAACAGAACAGAAAACAGAGGTAAAGGTGGAAAAGCAAGAACCAACTTCACCAGGCGAGAAAAAGGTAATAACCAAACTCGCAAAACAATTCAAAGTAGAAGAACAAACAATTGTTAATTTGCGTACGCTTGGGTTTGGCTATGGCGAAATATCACATGCACTTGTGATCGCTGAAAAATCTGGTAAATCTCTGGATGAAATAGTTTCTCTTAGAAACAGCGGAATGGGCTGGGGAGAAATTGCTAAAAAATATGATCTGAAATTAGGGAAAATCAAGACGGAAGTAAGGAAAATAGAAAAAGATATAAAGAAAGATCTACCGCCCAAAGCAATGGAAGGGAAGCCTGAAAAATTAACAAAGCCAGAGAGAGAAAAACCTTCAAAAGTGACGAGACCTGAAAAACTAGAAAAGTCAGAAAAACCGGAGATTCCAGAGAGACCAGAAAAACCACCAAAGTCCCATAAATGATATTTGTTTTGGTTTTTATTTTATTTTTTCAAATTTCTTTTTTGCCGGCAAAAACATTGTGGAATCTTGGATATGATTTTACATTAGGTTCTGATGATTATACTTCTCACAATTTGTACGGAGGAGCTTCACATCGCTTAAAAAAGAATATAACTCTCTCCGAATATATTGGGTTATTTCACGATGTTGATTATGATATTATTGGTTCAACCACATTTAAAGGCAAAAAAGGAATTGAAAAAAATATGCATATAGGAAGCATACTTGTTCTGGCTAATGGAAATTTAGCGGATGAAAATTATTCAAGTTCATCTGTTTCATTTGGAATTTTGTGGGATAAAGATTTAAGCCAAGAAATTAATATTGGATTGGATTATAAATACACAACAGGATCTATTTATTCAGGAATTAACAGAGATGTGAGCGGTAAATCTAAAAGAAGTAGCGAAAGACAACAAAATGGTTCTTCAATTACTGAAGAAAGTAGTTCCAGTTTTTCATCTAATACTATAATTGCCAAGTTAGATACAAATTTGAGCAAAGTTATTAAAAATTTGAATTCTACATTGAAATTGGCTTTTTCTAAAAACTCAAATGATGTAAAAATAACATCTTATGGTTTAGAATTTTTATATTTGCTTAAAAAAAAATTATTTCTTTCAAATAATTTTACTTTTACAAGTAATAATCTTGAAGAGAAAGATAACTATTTTAGTATCGGTTTGAATCGTGTTTTTAACTAGACGATAACTAATAAAAAAACAAAAAAGGGTCAGTTCAAAGGGGTCGCCGTTGATTTCTCCACTTTTCAACGATTTTAACAGTAATCATTATTGAAGTGATTTTGCCACAATATCTTTATTAGAATCTGCAATTTTGAATTAAAAATTCGTGTAAAATAAAAAGGAGGCGCATAGTGAACTACGATGTAAAAAATCTGAAGTTGTCTAAATTGGGGAAAGACAGGATTGAGTGGGCGGAACGGGATATGCCGGTTCTTCGTCTGATAAAAGAAAGATTTTCAAAAGAAAAACCGCTTAAAAATATCACTGTTGCCGCGTGTCTTCATGTAACGAGTGAAACGGCGAATTTGATGCTCACGATGAAAGCCGGCGGCGCAAAAATTTATCTGTGTGCTTCAAACCCGCTTTCAACCCAGGACGATGTTGCTGCTTCGCTGGTAAATGATTTCGGAATTTCTACATTCGCAATTAAAGGCGAGGACAACAAAACATATTACAGGCATATCCAGTCGGTTCTCGCCTCAAATCCTCAGATTACTATGGATGACGGCGCCGACCTGGTTTCAACTCTCCATTCCGGAAAATATAATCTTTCAAAAATTATCGGCGGGACTGAGGAAACGACAACAGGGGTAATTCGGCTTAAAGCAATGGCAAAAGACGGCGTCTTGAAATATCCGATAATTGCCGTTAACGATGCTCTCACAAAACATCTTTTTGATAATAGGTACGGCACCGGGCAGTCAACCCTTGACGGAATTATCCGCGCGACAAACGTGCTTTTAGCGGGAAGAAATGTGGTTGTTGCCGGCTACGGCTGGTGCGGTCGCGGCGTCGCTATGAGAGCAAAAGGTATGGGTGCGAATGTAATCGTTACTGAAATTGACCACTTGAAAGCAATAGAGGCATTAATGGACGGTTTCCTTGTTATGCCGATGTCGGATGCCGCTGCCGTCGGAGATATTTTTGTCACTTTAACCGGCGACATAAATGTTGTGAACCGACAGCATTTTCTAAAAATGAAAAGCGGTGCGATTGTCTGTAATTCCGGTCATTTCAATGTTGAGATAAACATTCCCGCCCTGAAAAAAGAAAGCAATAAAGTCAGAAAAGTGAAAGAGTTCGTTGATGAGTACACTCTCAAAAACGGCAGAAAAATTTATATTCTCGCCGAGGGACGGCTTATAAATCTCGCTTCCGCCGAAGGACATCCGGCTTCCGTTATGGATATGTCATTTGCTAACCAATCGCTTTCAGCGGAATGGCTGGTAAGTCGGAAGTCGGAAGTCGGAAGTCGGAAGTTAAAAAATGATGTGTATCCGGTGTCGAAGGATATTGACGAAAAAATTGCGGAATTAAAACTTGCATCACTGGGTGTCAAGATAGACAAATTAACCCCCGAGCAGAAAAAATATCTTTCATCCTGGCAGGAAGGCACTTAACGGAACGCGGAACAGACACGAAACAAAACACGGAACTGACACAAAACAGTTCCGCTTCTGTTCCGTGTGTTAAAGTTCCGTGTCAGTTCTGTGGTTGTATAAAAAAACACATTGACAAGTTTTTTGTTTTGCGTTATACTTTTAGCGGAAGGTAAAATTTACATTGTTAAATGGAGAATTTAATGAAAAAGATTTTAGGTTTTGATGTCATTGCGAGGACAAAGAACGAAGCAATCTCTTCTTTGGGATTGCCACGAGCCAATAAATTGGCTCTCGCAATGACATTTTGTGTTACTTCCTACTTCCTGCTTCCTACTTACTGCCTTTCGGATTCTTTTAAGATTCTCGGAACAAGGCCGTTGGCTTTAGGAGGGGCATATGTTGCCATCGGCGAGGATGCCATAACGCAATACTGGAATCCGGCCGGTCTCGGCATCGGTAAAGATGTGGATGTTCAGATTCCCGTCGGTGTTAAATTGGAAGCGACCGGTGATATACTTGGTTCAGCCGAGCGTCTTTCCGATATAGCGGACAAGTTTTCTGATATTTCAGCTGCACAAAAAGGCGGAAAAGCAATCTCTTTGGACCAGTTGTCCGCATTTGCAACAGGTATTAAAGAACTTGATAATCTCAATGACCCGTCAAAAGGCATTTTGGTTGATGTCAACGCCGGTGCGAACATCCGTGTCAGCCATTTCGCCGTTTCTGTCAATAATTTTACATCTTTCGGTTGCGACCCGTCAATTGATATTAAAAATCTTGGACTCGGCAAAGGTACATTTTCATCAGCCCCTTCGCCGAGTGTTAGAAAAGCCGACTTGCCGGACGGCCCCGAAGAATTTGAAGGTGTGGATTTGGGAGATATAATAAATGATTTCAATTCCAGTTACGTCGGTCCCGACGGAAAGAAAATTTTTGAAACGCCGACCGACCCTACGCTTGCTTCCTCCGCAAATACGCTTTCATCAGGAATTTTAGGTGATATAAATACGACGCTTAAAGACCTCGGAATAGACACTACTATTGACCCGAGTATAAATCTCGGCGGGCTTTCCGTTGAACAGGCACTGGCAAATGCTATTGTCCGCGCGGCAACAGACCCGACCATAGCGGCTCAACTTGGCACCACCGCCTTGACGCCGGCAGAGATTGCCGATTATACAAAACAGATAAACGATGCATGGCCATTGGTGAAATCAATAATTGAGAGCAATCTTTCGGGTTCATCTTCATATGCCAAAAATAAATCAAATTTAACTGTGCGTGGAGCATCTGTTTTTGAAGCGTCTTTAGGTTATGGTAGAAAAGCGCCATATGTTCAATCAACTGCAGTTTTGGGCGGAATATTGAAAGGGCTTTATGTCGGCGGCAACTTAAAATATATGAAAGGTTATGTCGGCTATGCCAAGGCGCAGGTGCTTTCCGACGACGAAGTGGACCCTTTTGATGATTTAACCGATAATCAAAAGATATCAAATAAAATCGGTTTGGATTTAGGACTTCTTCTCAAAAAAGAGCGGCTTTTAATTTTTAAGAAAACCCAATTTGGGCTTTTGTTGAGAAATATAAACTCGCCGTCATTTGACCAGCCGGCTGAAGCGGTTTCCGACGGAGAGGGCTCAAAATATAAAATGTCGCCGCAGATTAGGGGCGCCGTGGCGTTGTGGCCTTTTAACTGGTGGACGATTTCATCCGATTTGGATTTGACGAAAAATTCAACGCCGCTTCCCGGCTATTTTTCCCGTCTGTGGGGCCTCGGCAATGAGTTCAATCTTGTTAATAGCGAATGGTTTAACCTTGCTCTGCGCTGCGGTTTGATGAAAAACATGGCAGAATCATCTTCAAAACTTGCCTACACCGGCGGTTTCGGTTTGACGCTCGCCCATTTTGTCATTGATTTCGGCGGCGCTATGTCAACTGATATGGTTGAAGTTACCGGCGGAACAGAGGTTCCCGCATCGGGCGCCGCTGCATTAACAATTTCATTTGACTTTTAAGAAACACGGAACAGAAGCGGAACAAGACACGGAACAGACACAGAACAGTTCCGAGTCAGTTCCGTGTTCCTTTATTCCGTGTCAGTTCAGTGTTTTGTAATTGTTAGTAAGTTATCCACAAGTGTTAATAACTATGTTATGAGGAAAATTTATAGCGAGTGGCTTGTAGCGGCGGGATTGCTATCCCGCACAATTCGGCGAATGGCAATTCGCCCGCTACTTATTTGCTACCTGCTATCTCCTATCTGCCTTCATTCTGTTCCTCATATCAACGGTCGTGACCCAGGTCCGAAAGAACATATCAGAAAAATTCCGGATATAAAATCGCTTCAAAAAGCGGGCTTGTCGCCGCAGATGATTGCAAGAACTATCGGGACAACAGGAACCAGAAAAATCGCTGTAATTCTGGTCAATTTTTCAGAAGCAGGAAGCAATACATCGGGAAGCCCGACTATGTCAACGGATGATATAATCGGCTTTAACACGACCTTTGATTACTTCAAAAATTTTTATAAAGAGGCATCCTACGGACAACTGAATTTAGACATTACATTTTTTCATTCAACCGGTTCCGCAACGTCATTATCAGGAAATGAAACGCCTTTCACTTTAACAACCCCGATGTCAACTTACGGTGCCGATACTGATTCCTCTCTTTCGCAACTTGTAATGGATGCATTAAATGTCTGCGGTAATGTCTTATCAACAAATTATGACGGTGTAATGGTCGCTCATGCCGGCTACGGCAATGAATCAACTGAAAAAGCCGGAGATATCTGGGCTGCTTATGTCGGTCCGTTTACGGCGACTTTCGGTTTTACGGAGGGTACAAATGTTGCCGCAAAAGAGGATAGTGCGTCTAATATAGGCGTTGCCTGCCACGAGTTCGGTCATCATCTCGGACTCTGGGATTTATATCAGACAATTGGCGATGGTTCAACACAGGTCGGTTCGTGGTCTTTGATGGACTACGGTGTCTGGCTCGGAAATCCCGCCGGCTCAAAACCCTCGCATCCTTCCAGTTGGGAAAAGGAAAAACTCGGCTGGCTTAATTACACGGAAATTTCATCGGGAACACACAATTTAAGTTCTTACGCTTTTGAAACATCCGCGAGTTCCGTCTATAAATTAAAAGTTCCGGATACCGAAACAGAATATTTTGTTGTTTATCACACATCAAAAACGGCTTATTCGCCGTCAACATATGGCAATGGTCTTCTAATATGGCATATTGACGAGGGGACAATTGACGGCACAACTTTTGCCGATAGAAAAACAAACAATGCGCTGAATAACTATTCGCACAGAACCGTAGATGTTGAAGAGGCGGACGACACTGACCCGTCAAAGACATGGGGCGACAGCGGCGATTTGTGGCCCGGAACCGGAATAAAACAAAATTTCACCCCGAGTTATTCAAATAGATATAACGGTCAGCCGAGTATGGTAAATGTTTTGAATATCTCAAACTATGTCCAGTTCTCGTCATTTACCGTCTCATATAAACCGTTTATAGACGGTTATGTAAGAAACGCTGCGGGAAAAGGTTTGGACGGCGTCGGCGTGATTTTAAGGGGTGTACTAACGGATTTCACTACGACTGCCACCGGCGGCTATTATACTTTTACCGACCTGCCCGACGGCAATTACAAAATTACTCCTTCAAGTTCCGGCTGGGAATTTTTACCAAAAGAAAAAGAAATTACAATTTCCGGTTATTATTCAAACAACAATAATTTTACGGGAATTGCCGCTGCGAGTTATTCCGATTTGACAGGTGAACCGAATAACATTAAACCGGTCAACAATCTTTTTGTGCCGGGAAACGAAAAAACGACTGTCTATTATAAGACAGCGAAAGGCGGAAAGGTTACGATTAAACTTTATACTTTAGACGGTCGGCTTGTAAAAACACTTTTAAATGAGGATGTAGCGTCGGGAGTCGGTTCAGTTGAGTGGGATGGTCTTAACGAAAATGATTCCGTTGTAGCGTCGGGTATTTATCTTGTTCAAATAATAGCCCCCGATTACAGAGAAATAAAAAAAATATGCGTTATAAGATAAAGTCAGTGAACGGAAGTGATAAAAAAGTGAACAAAAGTGAACAAAAGTGTAAAAAAAGTGAACGGAAGAAACTTCCTTTCACTTCCTTTCACTGTCTCTCACTTCTGTTCACTGTCTCTATCACTTTCTTTCACTTTCTTTCACTTTCTTTCGCTTCCGGCACTGGCACAACCGCGGGTGTTACTTTGCTATCTTGTGTCGGTGTCAGGCAGATGGCAATGGGGAACTGCGGCTCATCTTTAGGCGGTGATATTTATTCAATGTTTTACAATCCCGCACTGATTGCCGATCTTGAAAAAAAACAACTCTCAACATTTTTTGAAACCGGTTTAAGCAACGATTACAAAGCGTCGGTTGTATATGGATTACCGATTCAGTCGTCCAAAAAAGTCGGCATGGCTTTCGGTATCTCTCATCTAAACGGCGGGGAAATGGAAATAAATTATGTGGATGGCACATCAAGAGATGTCACTTCGCAGTCGGATTTTCTATCAATACTCGGTTGGGGTGGGTATTGGTCAAAAAATGTTTCCATCGGCTACAACCTGAAATATCTTTCAACGAAATTAATTGAGGATTATTCTTCATCGGCGATTGCTTTTGATATGGGAATACAATTAAAAAGTAAAAATGAAAAATTAAAAATTGGACTGTCGGGGCAGAATTACGGAACATCACTTAAATACAGGAGTGAAACCGAATCACTTCCGTTTTTAGTAAGAAGTGGAATTTCGTATCACTTCCCACTTCCCACTTCCCACTTCCTGCTTTTAACAATAGACGGTTTTTACATAATGAAAGAAAAAAATGTTTATAGTTCAGCGGGATTGGAATATTCAATTTCAGAAAAATATTTTTTAAGAGGCGGAATTAAAATAATGCCCGAAAGATACGAATTTACTCTCGGGGCAGGATTCAGATTTTCCCAGAAATATTCGCTTGACTGGGCTACAGAACTCTCCGAATTAAACAATCCGCACAATGTATCGTTTTCGGTAAAATTTTAATTTTTTTAGCCACAGAAAGTCACAGAATTTTTTTCTGTGTTCTTTCTGTGTGATTCTGTGGCGCTTTTGTAATTCAGTGGCTTGTTTTTTCCGTCTTGTAAATTAAAATTGCCGCAACGAGCAAAAAAAATAAATTCGGAAGCCATGCGGCAAACATCGGTTTTATCGTCTTATTCATTCCCATCGCAAGAAAAAGAGAAAGCGTTCCCCAGTACAAAAACCCCGTAAAAATTGAAACCGCGAAGGAAAAAATTTTCGCCGTCTTAGCCGTTTTTATCGCAAAAGGAATTCCCAAAAGAATCATTATTAAGATAGCGACCGGTTTTGCCAATTTTGAATGCTTGTGAACCTGTTCCTGATGAGAAGGAATTCCGGATTTATCCAGCCGTATTATCAAATCCGATATTTCATTGTAAGACATCTCGTCAGGATTTTTCTTTATATTTATGAACTCGGAAGGTTTTTTGGCAAATTGAATTTTTTTGAGCGGAAATTTTTTTACGGTGAAATTTCCGTTATTGAAACTGCCCTCCGTTGCATTGGTAAGTTCAAGAAATCCATCTTTCCAAATCGCTTCTTTTGCCGTGGTTTTCTCGCTAAGATTCAACTGATTATCCAGACCCAAAAGAATCAGCCCCGTAATTTTTTCATTATTCCCGTCAATAATTTTCGCCGAAAAAATTTTACCATTTTCAATCTGAACGATATTAAATCCCTCATTCGGCTGGTATGACTGTTTTTTTATTTTGTATTTCCATATTTTCGTGTATTTTTTGTTTGAATTAACAAGTACTGTGTTATTAAAAAACATAAAAAAAACGGATAGAATTGCGCCCGCAAAAATCACCGGCATTGAAATTCGCAGAATGCTCAAACCCGATGTTCTTAGTGCGGTAATTTCATTGTTCCTCGCCAGATCTCCCATTGAAAACATCGCCGCAAGAAGTCCTGCAACCGGAAATATCATAGATAGCCAAGCAGGATATGAATAACCGAGCGAAAGCATAAAAAGAGATAAGGGTGCGCCAAATTTGAAAACTATGCTTAGACGGTCAAAAATATATGTTATGCAGATGATAAAAGAGAAAACCGTCACTGCAAAAGAAAGTGATTTTAAGAACGAAGTTGTAACATATCTGTCAATGATTTTCATATAAATACCACTGAACTGACACTGAACCTCTACACGGAACTGACTCGGAACTGTTCTGTGTCTGTTCCGTGTCCCGCTTTAGCGGGCTTCCGTGTTTGTTCCGTGATTCCCTCTATTTTTTTGCCATCCGGAAAACCAGAATTATTCCGGTGATACCGACCGTAAAATTCGGAATCCAGACCGCAACCAGAGGATTTAAAAAATTTCTTTCTCCTGCCGTAGTTCCTGCTGCCAAAAGAATATAATAAATAAAAATCATTCCTATCATTACGGCGATTCCGAAACTTTTCGCTCGCGTTTTGGCAAGCATAGAAACGGGTGCCGCCACAAATATAAACAGAAAACCCGCCCATCCGAGTGCAAACCTAAGATGATATTCCGTAAGGTAAAAATTTTTTATATTTTCCGGAATTGTCTTGATTTTGGAAAGTAAAACTTTTGACGGAAGTTGCCGTGCGCTGCCCTCGGTTCTGTTTAAGAACTCCGTATTTTCGTTAAGTTGTAAAATCATTTCGTTATTTGAAAAACTGCACAGGTTAAAATCGCCCGGCTTTTTATAATTTTCCTGAAAAATCTTTCCGTTGTTAAGACGGAACAAAATTCCCTTGCCTTCGGCGATAGCCATCTCCGCCGTTTCCGCGGTTGTTATTGTCGGGAGACCTTCTTCCCATTTATAAATCAACACACCCTTTAAGATATTGTCGTCGGTAATTTTCCTGATATAGACATCGTAATTCTGCATCTGGATGAAATTTTTTTCCGAGAACTGCAACACCGGATTTTTGTAGAGTATCTGGTAGTAGAGCATTTTGAATTTGTAGTTTGAGACGGGCGCAACAGTTGAGTTAAAATAAGTCATAATAAAAGAGATTAAAAAGCCGATTAGTAATACCGGTTTCATAATTCCTACGGTTGATATGCCGGCGGTGCGTATTGCGGTTATTTCGTTATCCTCATTCATCCGGGAAAAAAGAAGCACCGTTGCTGAAAGAACGGACATAGGCACGGTGAACATAAACAGCGACGGAAGAATATATAAAAGAAGTTTGGTGGTATTGAAGAGCCCCGCACCTTTATTTAAGAGCAAATCTGCCAGATCAAACAACTGGTCCATCAGAAGTATAAATGTTAAGACCAAAAGCGAAGTGAGAAATTTCGGGAAAAATTCTTTTACAAGATAACGGTTGATAATTTTCATATAAATATGAATAAACTGCGTTGATATGGTGATATGCTTATATGTTGATATGTAAAACCGTATCACCGTATCATCGTATTGCCGTATTGTCGCCTTTGCCTCTATTCGTAATTATACAAAAACCACTTGACAAAATCAACTTTTTTCATTATAAATATAGCGGAAGCGATAATAGCAAAGTTCTGAAAAATCGGGACGGCGCAAAGCCAATATCCCGCCGTTGCGGGATGCCGGGTTACCGAAATGTTATAAGTAATAAAATGTAGCGGCGGGATTGCTATCCCGCTATTAGTCGCATAGCAATGTGACCGCTACTTGTCCGAGTTTCGGTATTTCCGGCAATTCGGATTTTTTATTTGTTTATTATCAAGCGAGCGAGTGAAAAGCAAACTTGTTTGTTTTTCCGAGCGAGCGCAGATAACAAACTTGTTTATTTAGTCCGAATTTAGTAAAATAATTAAAATGAAAAAGATAGGATTAAGGATTAAGTCGGTTGCTTCGCTCCCTTTAAAGATTAAGTTTTTTTATCTCTTAATTCTTACCACTTACTACTTACTACTTACTACTTCCTGCCTTTCTGCGGAGGAGTTTGATATTGACGAGTGGAACCAGATAAGACAACAGAAGGAAAAAAAAGAATTCAAAGAAGAGAAGATAGAAACCGCAAAACCAGAGTTGTTTCAAGTAAGCACTGCTGCCGTTGTGTCTGAACCCACTGTGCCTGCGATACTTTCGGAGGGAATTGAACTTCCTTACGAGTCAAAACTTGCCATATCCGGCAGAAAATTTATCGGAATGAAGTTCACATCTTCAAAATATCTACATGAAAGAGAAGACGGAAAAACAGAGCCGACCGTCAGCGGATTTGAACTCGCCCAGCAGCTGCAGGTGCGCGTCAAGGGAACGGTAAAAAGGAAAATCACCGTCAATGTTGATTATGACGATACCGTTGAAAATAAAAAGGATATTTCAATCGTCTATAAGGGTGACCCCGAAGAATTGGTTCAGGATGCGGCATTCGGCGATATCACGCTTTCGCTTCCGGGAACGGAGTTTGTTTCTTATAACAAGCAGGCGTTCGGTGTAATGGCAAAACTGAAACATAAAAAAGCGAATTTTTACGGCGTGTTTTCCAGAACAAAAGGAACTACCGAGACAAAGCGATTCCGCGGTTCAACCACTTTTGAAAAAAAGGACATCAACGATATAAATTATTTGAGACGGAAATATTATAAACTCGCGATTGACCCGTCTCATCTTCCGATGAAACCCGGGAGCGAAAAAATATATGTGGACGATAAAAATGCATCAAACAACACTATTCTTACATCCACAATTACTGTCTCAAAATATGGCACAGGTTTCTCAACTTTTTCCGCGACCTGCGACCTTTTATATCCGGGGAGCGACTACACTATTGATTACGAACGGGGCGTGATTGTTTTCAGAAAATCAATCGGGCAGAATTATGTTATTGCCGTTGATTATGAAAAAAAAGACGGAACCCGCGTGATAAATGATTCGCCTTCTGCGTCATATAAGTTGCTCAAAGACGAAACGGAAACGCTTGGCTATGAACTTAAAAATTATTATTCGATAGGAAGGACAAAAATTATTCGCGATGATAATAGAGGCAATTTTATATTGAAAGTTATGGATTTATCCCGAAAAGATACGCCAGAAATAGCAAAATATCCGGATAATATTGAGGTTGATTTTGAAGCGGGGACTTTCAGATTTACCGACGGAAACGGCAACGACAGAGAGCCGTTCCCGCAAAATAGTTATGCTACCTCGCCGACCAGGAATTACATAATCTATACCGAATACAGATACCGCGCGAAGTCATATCTTGTGCGTGCCAATATAATTCCGCAGTCGGAAAAAATTATTATGGATGGCAAACCGCTGATAAGAGATATTGACTACTTTATGGATTACGACTCGGGATTTATAACATTTTTGAACGAGGAAAAAATAACGGACACTACCGTTATAGATATAACTTACGAATGGGCGCCGTTCGGCGGTCAGATGGACCAGACGGTCGTCGGCACACGGGTTGAGTATGCCCCATATAACAATTTTTCTTTCGGTTCAACTTTTCTGTATAATTTTCCTGCAGTGCCTTTGACATCCCCGGATGTCCGTTCGACTCCTGAGAGCATTTCCGTCTATGAATTTGATACCAAAGTATCATTCAGCGACTTGCCGCTTCATCCGTCATTTTCCGGCGAATATGCCTCAAGCATCCGAAATCCGAACATTTTCGGAAACGCTTTAATTGAAAATATGGAAGGTATTAAACAGGCGGATACGATGTCATCCGACGACGATTCATGGAAATATTCCGCAAATATATCCGCCGATGTAACGGCAAACGGTTCTATTTACTGGGTAAATGTAGATGTTAACAGTGGGGAGATTAATCCATCGGTGTCTGAAGAGGAAAGGGATACCAAACAGCAGGTTCTGAACATTTCGTATAAACTCAATCCAAGCAAAGAGGCGTCAATTATTTATCCAATTTCCCGTCTCGGTACCGATTACACGAAAAAACTTTTTCTGGATTTCTGGATGAACGGCGATAATTCAGGCGATGATATAACATTTTCAATCGGTTCGTTAAACGAAGATGCCGACGGTGACGGACTGATGGATACCGAAGATAAAAACTCCGACGGTATATTAAACCCGGGCGAGGATACTGGAATTGCGTTTAATCATCCCGACGGAAGCGTAACTTTAATAGGTGCGGATAACGGAAAAATTGACACTGAGGATTTGGACGGCGACGGCGTTTTGAGGACAGGCGTCGGTGGTGTACTTAAAGATTATCAGATGTCAAGTTTTGTCAATACCGATGGAACTTTTGGTTTTAAGGATGAAAGCGGGACAAATCATACAATTATTGATTGGAGCGGCTGGAAACATTTTATTGTTCCTCTGGGGGATGTAACGACATGGGAAACGGCGAAACAGATCCGTCTTACGGTGAAGTCCCCGCTCGGCGATTCTTCTTATCGCACTATACAGTTCGCAGATATTTCAATAGTCGGAAACAAATGGGAAAAGCCAGTCGTTATGGGAACCGGCGAAATGGTCGCCTCCGCGATAAACAACATTGATAACACCGGCTATGTGCCGCTTTACAACTATTTCCCGTCGCTTTACAAAGACCTCTATAATCTTGAAAGCAGAGATTTAGCAGATAAAAAAGAGCAGTCGCTTCAATTAAAATATACTCTTGAAAACGGCTCTACCGCGACCACAAAATCTGTTTTTTCCCGTGCCGCCGATTACTCAAAACACAAGGAACTGACATATTATTTGTGGGGTGATAAATCAAAAGGTGTGACATTTGCTATTCAGTTCGGCGCCGAGTCGGCATATTACGAGCATAAAATTGTACCGAACTGGGTCGGATGGAAAAAATTCACGCTATATTTTGTTGACTTAAACAACGATACAAAACCGGATACGGTGCGGGCATCAGAAGGAACAATGAACATCGTCGGCAATCCAACGCTTATAAACATTTCTCAGATAAAAGTACTGCTAAAAAACGAGACCGGCTCAAAAATTGATAACGGCGAAATATGGTTAAACGAAATTTATTTAGATGAGCCATGGAAAATTATCGGCTATGCCAACAGATATAATGCCGATTTTTCAGTTCCCGATTGGGCGTCCTTCGGCGGAAAATTTAAGTTCGTTAACCGCGATTTTCAAACGCTGACAACCCAAATTTCAAATCAGGACTCCGAAGAGGTCTCCGGTTATTTCAACATTCCGCAGTTGTGGCTGCTGAAGCCGGAATTTTTAAGATGGATGGCTGTGCCGTTGAATACAGCCGTTTCAAGAACCGTTACCTTAACACCTTCGGCAATTCAGACCGGCGATCCCAACCTTGTTTCAATTTTGGATGAAGGAAAGGTTACCACAATTTCCGGTAACAGTTCTTCGTCGTTAACGATACAAAAATTTCCGCGTCTCGGTGCGTCGTATTCCCGGTCAATTACCGAGTCAAATCTTTTAGTCCAGCGTGATGAAACGAATACGGCAAACGGCACTTTTGATTATACAAACCCGCTCAAACTTTATGTAACACCCAACGACCTTTCAGCATCTTATTCAAGGTCGGATGCGTTCAGGGGTCGCCCGCTCAACATCGCTGCTAATTTCCCCGACCTGTTTAATTTCACAACTGCGTGGTATTTACAAACATATACGCAGGATTATTCCGGCAAAACATCTTTTACTCCGCTCGGATGGCTTGACAATTGGTTCGGAGTAAAACCGTTTGCAAATTTGTCGCTGACGCCTTCATATAAGTTTTCCGTTGCCCGTGAGAAAAAGCGGCTTATTGATAAGATAGAGACGGATTATCCGAAGAACGACTCGCAAACTGCCTCGCTTTCAACATCGTTCAGAATATTTTCATGGCTGTCTCCGTCGGCATCCTGTAATTCCGGAATAACACAGACATATAATTTGATTACTTCCACAGTTCCTTTGCCGAGTGGTACTACCGGAAACATTGAGGCAACAAGCAAAACAGTTGTCAGGACCAGCGGCGGTAATGTTTCCGTTTCGCTGATGCCGAGAGATATTGTCAATTTTGCTCCGATAAATTCATTGTCGTTAAATTCTTCATATGAACTTGCCGATGGAGATAATTACAAGAATGTTGATAAAGAGGAACATGTCTACAACAAATTGTTCATAAGAGAAAAATTGTGGGAGAAAAATTTATCGGTGAGAAACATAATAACCGGAGGAAGGGAATCGCTTACATTATCCGACACAGTCCGCGGGAATGCCAGATATTCGCCGTTTGAATTTTTGCCTTTCAGGGGTCGTCTGTTGCCGATAAAAGCCATCACGACAACATCCGCATATTCAAAAACGGATAGAAAAAGCGAGACCACGGGCACGCAGAGTCAGACGATAACGCTGAATTGGCCCGACATCACGGCGGGAATTCCCGACACCGAGAAATTTTTCTTTATTGAAAAATATGTAACGGATACGCAGGTCAATTTGAGATATACAAAGAGGACTACCGACGATTATGCCTTTGACGAAAAAACAAAATTTGCGCGGACAATTTCCAATTCCTACGATTACAGATTCAATTTCATAAAAAAGTTTGACTGTTTCACATCATATAGCGTTTCCACAAATTTAGGCGAAGATGTCAAACAGAAGAAAATCACGGCCGACGGAAAATCGCAGGCGGCCGCATTTCAGGTCGGATACAGATGGAACGACTGGCGGTTCACTCCGAGATACGACTGGAAGAAGGACTTTGAGGTTGACGGAACTCCCAAAACAACGAAGGACTCTTTAAATCATGCCGTTTCGGTGGGAATAAATTATGATATTTCCAAACCCATCACATGGAAAATTCCGTTTTCTTCAACGATACTTGACCTCAAAAATCGTTTCACAATGACAAGCAATCTTAAATATGCGACGAATACCGACAAAATAGATGACAGCAAAAATACCGATACCTATTCAATGTCTTTAAGCGGCGACTATACTATTTCCGATAATTTACGTGTGAACCTTGGTTCCTCCGGAAGTTACTTTAAAAACAGAAAAAGAAAGCAGGATGATTATTATTCAATGGAAATTTCCTCGTCGCTTACCATTACATTTTGATGAAGAAACGGATTATACGATTATACGATTATACGATTATACGATGATACGGAAAAACCTTATCACCGTCGTTGTCTTACTACTTATCACCTTATCACCTTATCACCTTATCACCTGCCTTTCCGCCTACGATTATATCTCGGAAAAATTACACTACGGAAATATTTTTTATCCGCCGGGTGATTTTGATGAGGGCAGAAGATATCCCGTCATAGTCAACGATACCGTTTGGGAATATCTGAAGGATTCCGAGTTGGAATTTAACCGCATGAAAGTTGACGAAAATAAATTTTATGAAAAGTCAGCTGATATTTTTTTCTTGAATGCGGTTGGTTTTTCAAATCCATCGGATGCCGCGCAGATTTATCTTAAAAAGAAAAAACATTCCGAGCAGGATATTGCGGCAAATTCCGTTTTTACATTGTTAAACACGCAAAAAATTTTTGTCGCTGACGACGAAATTGCCATTGACACTCACCTGCACACTATTTATTCCCACGATTCGGTCGCCGATATAGAAAAGTTAATAATTCATGCGGACAAAAAAGGTCTTGGTGCGATTGCAATTACCGACCACAATGATTTTGAGGGTGTCCGCCGCGCAAGAAATATAGCGGAAGAATTAAAAGCCCGCGGCCTGATAAAAAATGACTTTTTTATAATTCCCGGCGAAGAGATTTCTGCTTCGGACGGCCATATCGTAGCGCTTTTTATCAAAACATACATTTATCAGAATATGAGTGTTTCGGAAACGATAGCGGAAATTCACAGTCAGGGCGGAATTGCAATTGCCGCTCATCCGTCGCAGAAAAGCGGGGTCGGGTTAAAGCAGATGCGTTCCCAAAAGTTTGACGGTGTTGAACTTTATAACGGCAGTTCCTTTCTTCCTTACGATTTTTTCCGTCAGACAAAAATCAAAAAAAAGTTAAGAAAACAGAAAAAATTTTATGTTTCCTCATCAGATTCTCATTTCAAGAGCGGTGTCGGTTATTCCGGATGTTCAATTGTTAGTGTCCAAGAAAAATCGCTTAACGGTATAAAAGATGCGATGAAAAAAGGTAATCTCCGCCCGGTTTTAAGCGGAATTTATGTACCTTATAAATCATTCATAGAATTTTCTCCGATTTATTCCGTTTATTCCGTATTATCTCTTTATGACGATGTAAAGGATATCGCCGAATTTATGCTCGCCGAAATTACATTGTCGTCAAATATAAAAATCAAAACAAATTATGACGAGCAGGTCCACGATACCTTAAATGTTATCGGAGTCAGAAAATTGTCAGATGAAGACAGCGAATTGAAAAAACCGATTAAAATATTCTCCGTTTCGGCGACTTACGGTCACGCAATTTTTAGTTATGATTTTGATACAAAAGAAACGGAAACATTGATAAAGTTTATGTTTTGATTTCGCTTGACTTTTTTTGTAAAACTTGTAAAATGAACCACGATTACAACGATAAAATAAACGATACCAACGATAAATCATTGTCATCAGTATCGCTGCAATCGGCACTTAAAATCGCTGTAATCATTATTTAATGGAGGGAAAATGAAAGTAGGTATTAACGGTTTCGGCAGGATTGGGCGGCTGGTGGCAAGGGCGATACTGGAGAAAAACAGTAAGAACATAGAACTGGTCGCTATTAACGATTTGGTTGATGCAAAGACAAATGCGCATCTTCTCAAATATGACTCAGTTCACGGGCAATTTCCGGGTGATGTAAAAGCGACCGGCGAAGACGAAATTTCAGTCAGCGGTAAAAAAATCAAGGTTCTTAAAAAGAAAGACCCGTCGGAGTTGCCGTGGAAAGAATTTGGAGTTGAAGTGGTCGTTGAGTCAACCGGACTTTTCACCGTGAAAAAAGACGGCGTCAATAAAAAAGGTAAAGAGGTAAAAGGCGCGGAAAATCACATAACGCATGGCGGTGCGAAAAAAGTAATTATTTCCGCTCCGGCTGAGGGTGAGGATATAACTATCGTGCTCGGCGTCAACGAGGATAAATACGACCCCAAAAATCACAATGTTGTTTCAAATGCTTCCTGCACTACCAATTGTCTTGCTCCTGTGGCAAAGGTATTAAATGATGTGTGGGGAATAGAAAAAGGTCTTATGAACACAATTCACGCTTACACGAACGACCAGAGAATACAGGATACGGCGCATTCTGACCTGCGTCGCGCCCGTGCAGCAGCGGTTTCAATGATACCCACTTCAACCGGCGCTGCAAAGGCCATTGGGCTTGTGATCCCCGAGTTAAAAGGCAAACTTGACGGTTTCTCTATCCGTGTTCCTTCTCCAAACGTTTCCGTCGTGGATTTAACGGTTCTGCTGAAGAAAAAAACTACCGCTGAAGAGATAAATGCTGAAATTAAAAAAGCGGCAGAGGGAAAAATGAAAGGTATTCTCGGATACACCGACGAGCCGCTTGTTTCAATTGACTTCAACCACTGCCCGCTGTCGTCAATCTTTGACTCAAAAGTAACCAAAGTTATAGACGGCGATTTTGTGAAAGTTCTTGCATGGTATGACAACGAGTGGGGTTATTCCTGCAGAGTAGTTGATTTAATTGAGTTTATGATGAAAAAAGGAATTTAACGGAGGCAGTGAGTAGGTGAGTAAGTGAGTAAGTGAGTAAGGGTTTTGATTTTCCTAACTCACTGCTAACTGCTTACTGCTCACTGGTGTTACTATGGCGAAACTTACCGTTCGTGATGTTGATTTGAAAAGCAAAAAAATACTGGTGCGGGTTGACTATAATGTGCCTTTGGATAAGTCGCAGAATATCACCGACGACACGCGGATTAAAGAGTCGCTTCCGACCATAAAATATCTCCTTGAAAAAAACTGTAGGATTATTCTATGCTCGCATCTGGGCAGACCGAAAGGAAAAGTTGCGCCGGAGTTTTCGCTGAAACCGGTTGCAAAACGACTTTCAGAACTTCTGAAGCAGGAAGTAAAATTTGCGCCGGATTGTACCGGTGACGAGGTAAAAAAACTTGCTGAAGTATTGAAGCCAAAAGAAATTTTACTGCTTGAAAATCTGCGGTTTCATTCCGAAGAGGAAAAAAATGACGAAAAGTTTGCCAAACAACTTTCAGAACTTGCGGAGTTTTTTGTCCAGGATGCGTTCGGTACCGTTCACCGAGTGCACGCGTCAACTGCGGGCGTGAACAAATTTTTACCGTCGGCGGCGGGATTTCTGCTTGAAAAAGAAATAAAATATCTCGGCGATGCTCTTCAAAATCCGGCAAGACCTTTTGTCGCAATTTTAGGCGGTGCGAAGGTTTCAGATAAAATCGGCGTCATTGAAAACCTCTCAAAAAAGGTTGATGCGATTTTAATTGGCGGCGCGATGGCTTACACATTTCTGAAATCACAGGGAATTCCCGTCGGTAAATCCTTGGTTGAAGAAGACAAACTTGACTTGGCAAAGGACTTAATGAAAAAAACCGACAAGATACAGTTTCTGTTACCGATTGACCATATAATAGCCGACAAGGTAGCCGACGCTTTAGCGTCGGAAGATACAAATGTTGAAGTAACAAAAGGCATTGAAATAAAAGACGGATGGCTCGGTGTGGACATCGGCGCAACAACCATAATAAAATATAAGAGCGTCATTAAGTCCGCAAAGACCATTGTATTAAACGGACCGATGGGCGTTTTTGAAATTGACAGATTTGCCGCTGGAACAAATGCTGTTGTCAAAGCGATTGCAGATGCAACTTCAAAAGGCGCGATTTCAATCATTGGTGGCGGCGACAGCGTTTCAGCGGTAAAAAAAGCCGGCGTTGCCGACAAGGTTTCCCACATCTCCACCGGCGGCGGCGCCTCATTGGAATTTTTAGAAGGTTTAGAACTCCCCGGCATCGCAGCATTGAAGGAGAAATAAAATGACACGGGAAGCTTTATTAGCAGGGTTAATTTCGGGGATTATCTCTCCAATGATAGTTTCGTTTATACAACATAAGTGTATTTGGAAAAGTCAAAAAAGATTAGAGATAAAATATTCTATATTTAATGATGCTGTAAGAGCATTGAGTTTGAATACAGTTGATGCTCTGTCTCCTGAAATACAAAATAATAAAGTAACATATCAAGGTGCCATAAGAGAAGTGGAACGCAAACCTGAAACATGGGAGTTGATAGAAAAATCAAGGTCTATGGTAAGAGCATTTTACTCAAAGGAAACATCCGAAAAATTTGAGAAAGCGATAAAAACTAAAATATCAATAGAAAATATTCCAAATACAGAGTATGAAATAAATAGAACGGAAGCAATTATTGCTTTAAGTAAAGAAATCGGAATTAGATGAAAAAAGGGGTAAGATTATGAGAAAATTATTTACTACCTAAAAAAAGCGTGAAATTAACATAAAAAAATGGATAAGAACATTGAAATACCGAGTGAAAATAAGTATAATATCAAAGACAAAACTGCTCAGGCAATACCCGTACTAAAAGGACGCTTTGTGCCCGATGGCAAAAGG